>NZ_JAUBVE010000048.1:31797-51269 GCF_036705715.1 Microcoleus sp. AT3-D2
TGACTGTGAGTAGAATATCAAGTTTTTTTGGTGCAAATCTTAAGGATTTGTAACACAATGATAGAGACACTCGAACTTACTTTGAGTGCACTCAGAAGATTTAAAGGGAATTAGCATCTTGAATATTTTTAGGGACATCGATCCCCAACCCAGACGCAGCTTGCTGACTTTATTCACCGCAGGGCTGCTATTCTGGTCGAGTTTGGCTTCGCTACTGCCAACTTTGCCACTGTACGTTCAATTTGTGGGCGGCACAAAACAGCAAATTGGCTTTGTGATGGGTGCATTTGCGATCGGACTTTTGCTATCGAGGCCACAGTTGGGTAAAATAGCCGACAGCAGGGGGCGAAAACAAGTTTTGCTTCTAGGTGCGTCAGTCGCTGCGATCGCCCCTTTGGGCTACCTGTTAGCTCAATCTATCCCCTTACTGTTACTTATTCGCGTTTTTCACGGCCTTAGTATCGCCGCTTTTACTACAGCTTACAGCGCTTTGGTAACAGATTTGTCGCCGCCAGGAAAGCGGGGCGAATTAATCGGTTACATGAGCTTGGTGAACCCTATTGGTCTAGCAGTTGGGCCGGCTATTGGCGGATTTGTGCAAGCTTGGGTTGGTTATACTCCTTTGTTTGCGATGTCGGCAGCTTTCGCTGCAACGGCTGTATTTTTTACCGGCAAAATTGCGGAACCTAATTTTGCAGATTTAACAAAATCGGACTCGCTATCTGAGGGCAAAAATAGCCAAAAATACTGGGAAATGCTCTGGAATCCGAGAGTGCGGATTCCAGCTTTAGTTTTATTGGTGGTTGGTTTAGTATTTGGAACTTTGAGCACTTTTATGCCTTTGTTTATCCAAGAAACTAAGGCTAATTTGAATCCTGGATTATTTTATTCTACAGCGGCTATCGCCAGTTTCGGTATACGGTTGCTCACGGGACGGGCTTCGGACAAATACGGTCGCGGCTTGTTTATTTCTGGCGGCTTAATCTGTTATGCCGTATCGATGTTATTGTTGTATTTTGCTAACAACAGCAGTGCTTTTTTAATAGCAGCTTTGGTTGAAGGCTGCGCGGGCGGTACGGTTTTGCCGATGATGGTAACGCTGATGTCGGACAGGTGCGAACCTCATGAAAGGGGCCGCTTGTTTTCGCTTTGTATTGGCGGATTTGATTTGGGCATTGCGATTGCGGGGCCGACTTTGGGGTTTGTGGCTGAACAAGTTGGCTACAGAAATATGTTTGGTTTTGCGGCTGGACTCGCTGGCTTGGCTTTGCTGGTTTTTATTACTCAGTCTAGCAAGGGCTTGTCTAATTCGGTGAAATTTGCGATCGGTCGAGGCAAAGATATTTATGCTTTGAATCAGTAAACGTACCCAATTAAAAAACTTCTGAGTTTTAAGTCGTGAGCTGAATTAATTTCTTAATTCAAAACTCAAAACTCAGAACTCAGAACTCACAGCTTATAACGTTTGTAAATGGGCTTGGAGGGATTCGAACCCCCGACCTCATGGTTCGTAGCCATGCACTCTATCCAACTAAGCTACAAGCCCCTGTTGAGTTAAGATTTAATTTAAAATTGATTAAGTTCTTTTCTCACAGAATCTAACAGTAACACCATTACCAAAATAATGCAAGACCTTTCGCAAACTTTTTCTAAATTGCCCGATGCGGCACAGCTAACTCACCTCAACAACAGCGGGGAAGCCCAAATGGTGGACGTTTCGGCGAAGGTGCAGACTGTGCGACAAGCTGTGGCTGCAGGCCGGGTGCGGATGTTGCCGGAGACTTTTGCGGCGATTGAAGCGGGGAATGCGCCGAAAGGTGATGTGTTGGGCACTGCAAGGCTGGCTGGAATTATGGCGGCGAAACAGACTGCACATTTGATTCCTCTGTGCCATCCTCTGCCGCTGAGTAGTGTGGAGGTGCAGGTGATGCCAGATGCTGGGTTGCCGGGGTATCAAATTCGGGCGACGGTGAAAATTAAGGCGGAAACAGGGGTGGAAATGGAGGCGCTGACGGCGGTTTCGGTGGCGGCGCTGACTTTGTATGATATGGCGAAAGGATTGGAAAAGTCGATCGCCATTGAGTCAATTCGACTGGTAAGTAAAAGTGGCGGCAAGTCTGGAGATTATGAAAATTTAGAGGCTTAAATTTTCTGCCTTGAGAGGGATGTTGAATTCAAAAAGCTGCACTTAAGATTAAAATAGGCACGGAACTACTAATATCAAGTGAAAAACTATGCCTCCTCGTTGGCCCCGCAAACCCGATCGCAATGATCCAGAGTACCGTCGCTTAGATGACCGGATGAATTTTGCTATCCACGTCGGTCTTTTTTCTGCTACCAATTCTGGTTTGTGGTTTGTTCACAATTTGCAAAAGGCTGATTGGCCTTGGGCAATTTCGGTAACGGCTGGATGGGCTCTAGTAGTTTTTGCCCACGCGATTTACCATTTTGCGATCGCCGATTATTCGCCCCTCACCAAAGATTCTGGGTGAAGGCAGTTGTCGGCGATTTGTTAAGTCTTTTGATTGATAACCAATAACTTTCGGCTTTTTTGATATGGCTAATACTACACAGGCGATCGAATCCTTAGCAGCCGAAATCGGCGAAAATGTCTACATTGACATTGCCAAATGGCATTTGTATCTCAATGATGCTCACCTGCATACAGTTGTTGCTGAACAACTTTACCGGATGCTGGAAGATGGTGATTTAGATGCTGACAAAGTTGGACAAGTTTTGCAAGGAATTCCAGTCAAGTTTGGCGGCGGCAAGCGGGAAGTGCCGCTGGCAGATTTGATTCCGATGCAATGTCAAGTTCAGTTGATGGATGTGCTTGAGGAATTTCAGCGGAAGATGTAGTAAAGGGCGGGTTTTGTACGCAGATTGTGGGCGTTGTGCCTGGTAGTTCGCCCTTAACCCGCCCCGACAATTTTATTTATTTGCGAAAACGGCCGCGAATGCGATCGACAAACATATTAACTTCCGGCAATTTCATCTGACTGACAAACAGGGCAAAAACCCCTAACCCTACAAAACTTGCCACACTCAACTGCACTAATTGAATTATCAAACCTTCAGTACCCAAAACTCTTTGACAGCCTTGCAGAGTAGCCAAGGTAACGAAAGCAGTTAGACAACTGCCAGAAGTTAACCCCAGAAAAGGTAAACTCCACTCCCCCCAAGGCAGGCCGCCCAGCTTTTTATCTAATAAGTACAAAAGCATAATCATCGAAATAAGATTCACTCCCACCGTCGCCAAAACTAATCCGGGCGCGCCAAAGGCTCCTACTAACAAATAATCCAAAAGACCGTTTAAAAAGATATTGATAATACTGATGCGAAAAGGGGTTTCCCCGTCTCCCAAAGCGTAAAATACCCGTACCAAAACGTCGCGGCCCAAGTACACAAACATTCCAATACTGTAAGCCATCAATATCGGCGTAACAAACAGCGAAGCCTCTCGATCAAAAGCATAGCGTTCGTAAACCACGCGGACGATCGGCCCAGCCAGCGTTACCATTAAAGCGCTCAGGGGCAGCATCGTAAGGGCTGTCAAAATTAAAGATTGACGAATTCGAGCTTTTAATTCCGGCCAATCTCTCGGATCGGTGAGGCGAGAAAAGATGGGTAGAAATGGCACTAAAATTACATTAGAAATAATGCCTAAAGGCGTCATAACTAACAAGCCACTGTAACCTAACGCAGAGGCAGCTTGAGGGATGTAGGATGCGAAAAAGAGGTCAGTATAGACATTAATTTGCAGCATTCCTGATGATAAGGTCGCAGGAACCATCACCTTAATTACTTCTTGCACTCCGGGGCGTTTAAAATTAAACCGCAAGCGCAATGTTCCCAAGCCGGCGCGCGACTGCGCCACCAGTTGCACCAACCACTGCAAAACTGCGCCCGCTAAAGTTCCCCAAGCTAACACTAAGCCGCCCATTAGTGCGTATTCTGGCTGAATAATTTTGTCTCCGAGTTGCAGTGCGAGAATCCCCAAACCGCCGACAAGTGCAACGCTGGAAAATAAAGGACTAATCGAAGGCAACCAGTACATATCGGCAGCGTTGAGAGTACCAAAACCAATGCCGATTAAGCCTGAAAGTAATGCCATCGGCGCCATAATCCGAAATTGCTGGACGGCAATTGCTTTGATTTGTAAACCTTCTGCTGTTCTATTTAACCCCGGTGCCACCAAATCTATCAGCGGATCGGCAAAAATAATTAAAGCGACTGTTACCAACAGCAGCAAGCCGCCGACTAAGGTGGTGATAGTCTCGACTAAGGGTGCTGCTTCTTTTTTATCCCGGCGGGCTAAAACACTGACTATGGCGCTGTGAAATGGCCCGTTAATCCCTCCCAGCAAAATAAATAAGAAACCAGGGATGACGTAGGCGTAGTTGTAGGCATCGACGGCGACGCCGACTCCAAAGGCTGCGGCGATCGCAATTTGGCGCACCAATCCAAAGACTTTGCTAATTAGAGTGGCGACTGCGACAATGCCGGCAATCCCTGCGAGGGAACGAGAGGGCTTCTGTAATTGGGACACAAATAGTTACAAACGCTAGTGCTAAAAGGATTCACTAAGTTTAATAGCAAATCTGGAAAATCATAACATGAATTCCGAAAACTTCTATTCCCAATTACCTTTATTGAACAATTTTCTCCAGATTACCGATCTGGGTAATTTTGTTGACGTACCTGATGATTGGTACATTGTTGTCACAGATATTCGCGGTTCTACAAAAGCGATTGAAGCTGGAAAATACAAAGAAGTTAACTTATTGGGGGCTTGTTCGATCATTGCTGTTTTGAATGTAGCAGGCAAAACAGAGATTCCGTTTGTGTTTGGTGGCGACGGCGCTTCTCTTTTAATGGGGCCATCGCTTTTACCCGCTGCTAAGATTGCTTTGCTGGCTACTCAACAAATGGCTAAAACTGAATTTGACATGGATTTGCGAGTTGGGGTCGTGCCGGTTAAAGTTGTGGTAGCAGCTAATTATCCGGTTAAAATAGCTAAGTTTAAAGTTTCGGAAAATTACAACCAAGCTGTTTTTATCGGCGGTGGCTTAACCCGTGCTACTGAACTTATTAAAGACCCGGCTGCTGGTAATATTTACAGTATTAAAAATAATGGCATTTCTGCAACAGCCGATTTTTCGGGATTGGAGTGCCGATGGCAGGATATTCCGAGCAAGTACGGGGAAATAGTAACGCTGCTGGTAATGGTGCGATCGGATTTGGGTCAGCAGAGCCATCAATTTTATAGAAATATATTAAAAAAAATTAACTACATTTACGGCAAGGAAAATTGTTTAAATCCTATCGATAGTAAAAATCTTAAATTGACACTCAATAGCACAAAACTGATTCAAGAAACTCTAGTTAGGGCGCGCAGTGCTACTTGGTTAGACCACCAGCTATATTTATCAAAAATACAGTTAGAGACGGCGCTTGGTTCGCTGCTAATGAATTTGAAGGTTAAGACAGAAGAGTTAGATTGGGGACTTTATAAAGATATTGCGATCGCAGCTACGGATTACCGCAAATTTGATGATATGTTGAGAATGGTAATTTCTGGCAATGAGTGGCGGCGAAAAAAATTGACTGGGTACTTGGAAAAGAATTACCGAGAAGGTAAGCTTGTTTACGGTTTGCACGTTTCTGACAGAGCGTTGATGACTTGTTTGGTGTTTGAACGCAACGGCCGACAAGTGCATTTTATAGACGGTGCTGATGGAGGTTATGCTTTAGCTGCTAAGGATATGAAAGAAAGAATGAATGAATGAATGAATAAGTAAGCCTACATGAACTACAAACCGTCGTTTCATGCTATGATGCCTCAATCTAAAATATAAAATCGAATGACTGACTTAATTTACAAATATCCCCCTCTTTTACCCGGAATTCTCATCAAGCGCTACAAGCGATTTTTCGCAGAAATAGAACTAGATTCGGGAGAAATAATCACCGCGCACTGTCCGAATACTGGCCCGATGACTGGTGTTTACATTCCGGGCAACCCAGTGCTAGTATCTCCCAGCGACAATCCTAAACGCAAGTTAGCTTATACTTGGGAATTAATTAAAGTTTGCGACACTGTGCCAACTTGGGTCGGAGTTAATACTGGGCTGCCAAATCGAGTAGTTAAATTAGCTTTGGAATTGAAATTGTTTCCAGAGTTGGGCAATTACAATTTAATTCAACCGGAGGTTGTTTACGGTACTGATAAAAAAAGTAGAGTGGATTTTTGGCTAACTGGTGAGGAAAAACCGATTTTTCTGGAAGTGAAAAATACAACTTGGGTAAAAGAGGAGTTGGCTCTATTTCCCGATACAGTGACGGAGAGGGGACAGAAACATTTGAGAGAATTGATAGAAGTGGTGCGGCAGGGTTCGAGGGCTGTAATGCTGTATTTTATTAATCGCGGGGATTGTACTGATTTTGCTCCGGGGGATAGTGCCGATCGCATTTACGGAGAATTGTTCAGACAGGCTATGAGTGAAGGTGTAGAGGTTTTGCCTTGTCGGTTTGACGTGACACCGGAAGGTGTTCGCTATTTGGGTTTAGCAAAACTGGATCTACTAACCCCTAAATTATAGGTTTAAATTGCCTGCATTTCTCGATCGATCTCGACACTAGCCACGCCCGGTACGCTCCTTAGTCCTTCTAGCTTCGATTGAGAAACCTCTCCAGTAACGATACCAATCACAGGTAGCACCTCATCCACTTTCATTCCCGCCGATTCTAAGCCAGTGACAACCGATTGAATTACCGCTAAGTTTTGGTCATCAACAGTTACTATGATGCGCTCTACTTGTTCATCAGACATATTCAGCCTCCTTTGGGCTAAATCCATTGAGCTATTGTCCCTACTGTATAGTTCAATTCAGTGAGTTATGTTTATAGAGGGAGGTTTCTGAACACAGAAAACCTCCTTCTACTGATAGGAAGTGATCCCTAATTTCGATCGCTGTCGTGATTACGGAGCTTGTAGAAACCCACTTCCGACACGAGCATTTGGTAATGGTAGTGCCACAGCACGGGAAGTTAGCAATTGCCAAAGTTGAGAACCTCGTTTACCAGTCCATTGGGCATACAGGGCAGCGAGCCCAGCTACGTGAGGGGTAGCCATGCTGGTGCCATTGAAAGCAGCATAACGCCCTATATTCACAGGCACTGATGAGTATACTTCCACTCCTGGAGCGGCGATATTAACTTTAGCCCCTAGAGATCCGCCAGAGGTAGCCGAGAACTGAGCCACTTCGAGGCATTGATCGACGGCTGCAACAGCCATAATCGACGGGCTATTTGCTGGTTGTCCGACTCTTCCGGTTGGCCCATTGTTGCCCGCGGCTGCCACGATGAGACACCCATTTTCGAGTGCCCGACGGCCGACAGTTTCGTAGGCAGTAGACGGTGTTGGAGTCTCGTTTCCTAAAGACATCGAGATCACTTGACACCCGTTGACGATCGCCCATTCCATCGCAGCGAGAATCCAGCCACTAGCGCCGCTACCGGCATTGCTCAACACTTTACCGACATAAATAGTCGATTCGTAAGCGATCCCGTACCGCCGACCGTTCAGATCCTTGAACCCGCACGCTGTCCCAATGCAGTGGGTACCATGACCGTTCCCATCTTGTACGTCCTCCCCAGGCACGAAGGACTTCGATACGATCGATCGGCCTACGAAGTCGGGATGTAATAGATCCATCCCCGTATCCAGCACGGCAACTTTCATTCCATTACCAGTCAAGAGAGAGTTCATGACCTTCGTTGCCTTCAGACCCCAAGTAGATGAGATATCATCAGAAAAACATTCTTGGCCCCCGATTGCTGCTACCTCTGTAGTAGTGGCTTTCTCGTACAGGTTATTCACCGCATCGCGATAGCCCCGCAAATAGTCCACGGACAACCCATCGCCAATGGCGTAGAAAGTGCGCTCCGGTTCGATCGCCAGGATGGCAGAATCCTCTCCCGCTGAGGTCATGATGCTGCTGAAAGCCCCTGGGTCTACGGAGACGACGGCCACGCCGAGAGTTGGGAACACCGCTCCCCCTGATGCTTCGAGTTGGCTCAAGTCTAGAGCAGACTCCGGGAAATCGGTAGCGTTTGCCAGTCCGGTGATGCCAGCTTGGTCGCTCAGGAGGTCTAACCCTTCTCTCACCGCATCATCGCGGAAAGTAACAATGTAACGCCCTGTTGTTTCATCGCCCCGGGCAGTTGCTGGGATGGGAAAACTAGGTTGTTGAGACATAAAATACCTCTTATTGAGTGTTTGACGGTTTGACTGTGATGAGAAATCTCTGACAGCTTTTCTGACATTGATTCCTATTCAGGTTTAATTGCCGAAATTAAACTGTCTTGCTCCTGATGAAACCCGGTATTTTTTTTGTTATGTCAATTAGCTTTGGATAATGCGTTTAGTTGCAAAAGAGACTTATTTAATCCCAAGGCTGTTTCATTTTCCAAATCTAAGCTTGCAAGGGCAACTGACAAAACTGACTTAATCTGATTGCTCCGAAGTTCTCATTTGTAGGACTTATACCAATTTAATGTGAAGTTGCACATATCTCGATCCCCCTAAATCCCCCTTAAGAAGGGGGACTTTGAGAAGAATCTTGTCCCCCCCTTATTAAGGGGGGTTAGGGGGGATCAGATTCTATGCAGCCTCATAAAAAATTGGTATTACGCTGCATTCCTTCTATTTTGGCACTATGTGTACTTGTAGGGTGCTTGCTGCACCCTACAAGTACAGTCTTTGCATAAGTCGTATAATAACAGTCGCTAGCTGTTCGTTACCAGTCACATAATCGAGTGACTTGCATAATTTTTATTTTTGTGTTAAGGGCAGTATAGGCTATTGTAGAGATTAGCGATCGGCTAAAAAGAAGGTGATAGTCAGGACAAAACTTTACTATTACATTTATATCCGCAAAATATAAATTTCTACATGGCAACTGGGTTCTGGCACTGCTTCAGAATGACAGACACTCTTCTGTCTTCTGCGTAAGTCCTGGTTGGTTAAACATCTGCGAGCATCCTGGCTTTTCTGAAAATAAATGTAAGTACCGTTTCTTGTCGAGAAATAATGTCTGCTGTAACTTCCATTCCGGCTTGAATATGATACTGACAGCACTGTTGATCAGCAGATTGGCTAATAGCCCGATCGCGCTTGACTAAATAAGTTCTTTGGGGCATAACAGTCACTTCATAGTAAGGCGGACTGTTATTTTCACCAGCAATGACATCGGGTGCGATCGCACTAACTTTCGCTTCTAGTACCCCGTAGTCGGGATAGGGATAGGCAGAAATCCGCAGGATAGATGTTTGACCGATCGCTATTTTACCAATATCGGGAGCGGCGACGCGAGCTTTGACGACAATCGCAGCATTAGCGGGAGCAATTTGAGCGATTGCCGCACCGAGTTGTGCAGTTTGTCCGGGATTTCGCAGATTCAGTTTGAGAATGGTGCCGTCTACTGGAGAACGAACGACACTTTTTGCAAGTTCGGTATCAATTTGTTTGAGCTCTTGGCGATCGCGATTGATTTGATTTTCGATGTCCGCGCGACTCTGAATCGAAACTAATCGTTCTTTTTTCAACGCTGCCAAAGCTGCTTCGCCCTTGGCTTTTTCTTGAGCAATTTGCTGTTGGGCGATCGCCACGGGTGCACCACTGGGATTAAGGGCAGCTTCAACAACTTTCAATTTAGCAGCCGACACTTCAACAGCTTGTTGTTGGCGTTCAACGGTTTTTCTTTGGCTTTCGACTGCTTTTTTTTGCGCTTCTACGGCGGCTTTTTGCCCTGCCACGGCTTGTTCTTGCTGCTGTGCGGCAAGTTTGGTCTCCTCCACTAAATCCAGCGAAATAGCGCCTGTTTTTTGGATTGACTGATAGCGATCGCGCTTAGAAACGGCTGCTTGTAAATTTGCCTCGGCTGCCTTTAAATTTGCTGTGGCTGTTTGCAAGGAAGCCTGTTCTTTTTGCAATTCCGGCAGCGATTTTTCCCATTCCGACTGAGCTAATTGTACGTTAGCTTTGGCCGCTTCAACTTCAGCCAGCGAGGTAATTTGCCGTTCTCCATAGTCCCGCTGGCTGCGGCTTAAATCAGCTTGGGCAGAGGCAACTGCGCCTTCCATTGCTTGAGTTTCTGCTGCTAGGCGATCGTCTAAAGCGCTAATTTGGGCAGCAATTTGACGCAGTTGCAGTTGGTTTTGCTGGATATTTCCTTGCAGTTGGGTTTGTTTAGTTAAAAGTTGGGAAGAGTCGATCAGGGCGATCGTATCTCCTTGTTTGACAGCCTGATTTTCTTTGACTTGAATGCTTTTAACCGTGCCTGCTGTCGCCGCTTCTACAATGCGGATTTCACCAGCAGGACGGACGGTAGCGGGAGCTCTGACGGTAACATTATATTTAGCGACAGCAGCAAGGGCGATCGCACCGCCAAAAGTTGCCAACAAAAATAATCCGCCCGCCGTTATCCAGCGGCTGATAGGCGGCAAAAATTCATCGGGTTTTGCGGTGCGGAGAAAGTCAAAAGAAGAGTCAGTAGTCATTAGTCAGTTGGCAGTTGGCAGTTGGCAGTGGTTATTTGTTAGATCCAGGACGATCGATCTGCGATCTAATGCAATGTCTTGTAGGGGCGGGTTTTACCAACAATAATCGCCTGAAATCGATAATCTCATAAACCCGCCCCCACCCAATGGTGAATCGCTACCAACTAACAATTAACCTGGTGGAGGAACAACAAAGTCGATACCGCTAAATGCCGGGTCTTGATTTGTGTTATTCCGCCTCATAGTCACGACAAAAAAGTAGAGCCTAAACGCCTCAAATTGGTGATTTGGAGCGTCAAAAAAGAAAGATGTATTGACTAAGGGGGCGGTTCCGATAGGAGGCGGAGAATTAGAACTCCACGCTGCATTAACTGGTATGGAACTGCCAGCATTGCTATTGCGATAGAAAAGGTGCGTCGTGATTTCAGCCAGATTTCTAGTACCATCCGTATCCCGGTAGTAGACGCGATACCCTGTCAAATCGTTGTCGTTTGATGAATCGGATACTGTCAACCTGTTGATTGGCAGGGGGCAAAAGAATCTTACTGTTCCCGTACTATTTGTATTGAAAATAAAAGCGCCGTTCACCATCCTGACACTTGCGTCCGCAGTGTCACTTTCCGGGCGACAAGCACTAGCAGGAATAGTTGTCGCTTGAACATCTGGGTCGTTAGCTACAGCGGCACTAGGAAAGGTAAAAAGCGCCGCGAGCGCTGTAATAAATATGAGACATTTTAATTGCATCATAATCACCTCGTGCAGATATATCCCTGACAAATTGAATTTTTATCCTGTCTTGATTGCTAAGCGTTCCTTGAAGGGCGAAAGGATAAACGGAGAAATATTAAACTTATCCACCACATATTCCGATCGCCCTAAAACAGGACTTACGCATCAACTCTATACCTAGGGTGGGCCGGTGCACCTTACCCCACAGATAGTGTAAAAAGTGTAAAAATTACTCCATTGCGTAAGTCCTATGAAACTACTCCTTACTACCTGACTTGTATGCAAATAGTCTCGCCTTTATCATCCTCACCACACACAAAATCGACATCACAATGCTGCGTGCGTGTAGTAGCGCTCAGCGAAAGATTACGTAATAAAGTTCCTCCTGAGAATAATTCTTCCTTTTGTTCGTCTAACGCTACTGTGAGTTCTCCCAAGAAAACAGTATCCAAGATGGACTTCGATAAATTATTGACTGGTGTTTTCGTAAACATTGTTGGTCTCCTTGATGTTATTTAACTAAATGAATTGGCGAAGAGTAGAGCGCGGATATTAGCAGACAGTGCTGCCAATCCCAGGGATTTAAAGTTGTTAGACAGCATTCCCCATGTTTTCTTGGGTTCGGTACTCACATCTATTGGCCGAACATCCAAAAGTTGATCAACGGTGGTAAGTTGACCACCTGCGATTAAATCAGCTTCCATATCTGAGATATCTTCAAGTGCGCGATCGCTCAGCCAAGAACTCTGATTAAGCATTTCCAAGCCTCCTGTTACAGTTACTGCTGTTTTGCCTTGTTGGCTTGATTAAGGAAAGAAGGGAGAGCGATCGCGCCTCAAGTCGCTAACTCAGTCGCGAATTCCTGTTGGAGACGCTGTAATTGCCCACCCGATATCGATTCCTGACTCTGTTCGTTTAAATCCATCACTAGCGGATGTAATTTCTGAACATCCAACACTGATTTTGATGAATTTTTAGTTTGGTGTTTGCGAAACATTTTTCTCCTCCCGACTTTTCAAACAGACAAATTATGGGAGATGCGATCGCATAAATACGATAGCGGCATTCAAGGGCGATCGCTCAGAGGAGCAGTAATGTTCCCCTAATCCTTCCTTGCGCTTCACCATTTGAGCTTTCAGACAGACTACTTCCTGGAGTGAAAGAGGATGGAGCCTTTGAGGTGCTTGGCCGAACGACATCGGATAATGTACTCCAAGCTAAGCAACCCTCCTGCCCACCAGAAAGCTTTTCGGCTTGTTGGTCATCTAATTCTTGCCAAGGTTCTCGACTTTCCATCATCAAATCCTCAATTTTGCTTCAAACTTAACGATCGGTTTTCTGTCTAACCTAACAGTGTCAGATGTCGCTCTTGAATGTCTTGCACATTGTTGCTGTTTTTGCACGTTCTTGCTACGAATCGATCGATCGGTCTTTCTTCAAATCATTAAGGTAGGAATACTGCGAATTCCGTACTGACTGGCTATACTGCCAGTGCAAGTTACTTGTTCTACATATCTTGCTGTAAAGCGGGGGGGAATTCTATCCTTACCAGTGTAACCTCCGGACAGCAATTCCTCATTTTCTTCGCCTAACTCAACAACAAGTGCTTGGCGGGATACAAAATCGAAGTCAGACAGCAATGAATTTTTTATTTTGTGTTTTTGAGCCATATTTTAACTCCTTGGATTCTTGTAAAAAAATATGAGCCTCGGAGGGCGGTTTACCAGATGGTTGCTGTTCGACATATATGGTTAGTCAAACCCGCCCCTCCCCGTGTTTTCTATCCCCAGAAATCCCCTCTCGCCTTGGTATGAAATGGTGATGATTAAGGATTTCTTAGTATCAATTAAAGTCGCCCGCTTATGGGCTAGGCTCTAACCACGAAATTTTGGTAGAAAACAAAATAATCCTGAGACAAATCAAGATTTGCTGTGTTTTGAACGACTGCAATCAGATCGCCCTGGTAATAGATCCCGGTATTCTTAGGGGCGATCGGATTAAGGGTGTAGCTTCCACTATTACCATAGAGACGAATTCTGTCTTCACTGGTGTTGAAGTCAGTGATAATGGCATTACCAGTCCCCAAATAATGGGACCAACTGTTTCTAAATAACGCACCTCCCAAAACGAAGTCATCTGCGCCAGCACCACCCGTTAATCTGTCGAATTCGTTGGTATTTATATCGTTTGCACCACCTTGAGAACCACTAATCCAGTCATTACCGTCTCCACCGATCAATGTATCTGTGCCAAAACCACCAGACAAATCGTCATTACCAATGCCACCGTCGAGGCTGTCATTATTCTCCCCACCATACAACGCATCATCACCCGCTTCTCCTACTAAGCTATCGTTGCCATTTCCTCCGTTTAAGTAGTCGTTACCAGCCCCACCATTAAGAGTATCAGCGTCATTTCCACCTCTTAACTGGTCTGCCCCATCTCCTCCCGTTAAAGAGTCGTTACCATCCTGCGTATTCATGAAGTCATTTCCGTCGCCACCATTTAAAGTGTCATTTCCAGGTCCTCCACTCATGGTGTCGTTGCCGGATTCGCCAGAAATTAAATCATTGCCATCATCACCATACATTTCATCATTGCCAGCACCACCAAACAATTCGTCATTACCATCATTTCCTTCCAAAGTATCATTGCCAGAACCACCAAACAATTCGTCATTACCACGTTGTCCAATTAAATCATCATTGCCGCCGAAGCCATAGATGATATCGTCGGGCGGTCTGAGGACATACTGATCGTTTTCAATAGACCAGAAAGGGATGTCATGACCGACAATCTTTTCGCTTGCTCCGCTTCCGTATATCACATTGCTAGCCATAGTCTCTTGCTCCTTGATGTAATTAAAAGGTTTTGTTGCCCAAAATCCTGCAAGCCTAATATCGAGAAATACTTTTTATTAACGAACCTGAATTTTTTTTGTCTGGAACATTCGTTTTTAGCGTGCTAATTTTTGTCAAGCTTGGATGGTGGGCATTACCCACCATCCAAGCTTGCGACCTTCACGTAGTTAGCTTGCTAAGTAGTATGCTTGCTAAAATCTGGCGACAATAATGTCAAGCCCTACTTCACATTTACCCGGTACTTGGCACCCCTTCTTACCCCATGCCTTCACTCTTCCCCCGCCGCCTATTTGAGCAGCTACCTCATCACCGATTTCTTTCCATAAAGCTTGATTGGGATCGTTTGGTATGGTTGGCGATTTCTTAGGCTGCATTGCTTTCATCAGATTTACTCCTGTACGTTAATTCATTGTGTTTTTGAAGTGAAAGTAGGGTGCGTCGCGAAGACTGTTCTCGCTGCTTGGAGAAATCCCATAGCGACGCACCTTACCGCGAAAGAAAAAGTGCAATTTGGCTCTCTCGGAATTGTGGTGGTAACGCAAGCTGATAATCTGTCTGCATCAAGGTTGTGGGCCTTCACACTCCATAAAATTTTTATCGGCCGCTACTTTTGACGCCCAACATCCGGGAGAGCCGTAAAAGAGCATCACTCTAAGGAACACCGCGCTGTGGGTATCTACAAGTCGTACCACCGTCTAGTCTGCGTCGGCACCAACCAGTCCCAAAAACTGGATCTTCATTCCTCCAAATCAATTTTCCTCCTACATAGGATGAAGACTCATCTAAGGACAAATTATTCCAAAGATGGTGAGATTTAGAGAGTTTAATTTGATTTGAAGATTGATCTTGAGATTTGAACAAATTAAGCATGGTTACTTAACCTCCTTGTAGGAATTTATGAAGCAGAACGGAATCCCAAAAGAATAAAAGCTATGATGGTTTGGGAGGATCGCGGCGTTCGGGTGACATCACCGAAACGAATACTCCAGGCCAGGCATCCCTCTGCCTTTTCACCGCCAGAAATGGTTTCTGAGGTTTGTTCATCCAGTTCATGCCAAAGGGTTGCTTCCAAGTTTGTTTGGATTGCTTCCATGTTTGTTTGGGTTGTTTGCATGTTTTTTTCCTCAAACTATTCAGCTTTTATTTCACAACCAATTGCCGCAGTTACTAACACCGATCTTGACCAGAACTTGGAGGTAACATATCGTTGGGACCCCAACAACCTGAAATTGCTGTTGGCCCATCGTAAGGTCTCAAGTTTTTGCCACCACAAATTTTTTCTTGTTCGCGATCGCTCAGTTCGCACTGCACAAGTGACGATTGAAAAGATGGTTGTAACTTCTTATCTAAGGGCTTACGAAACATATTATGGCTCCTTTGCTAGTTACTTAGTAGTTTGATAGTCGCACGCACTGGAAGAAGAATCTTGCACGATATTGCTGTTTTTGCACAATCTTGCTATGACTTGAGCAAAGTCTTGGGGGTCACTCCAGTCAAGCGTTTGAAGTGGCGGTTGAGGTGACTTTGATGAGAAAATCCGCAGGCGATCGCAATTTCAGACAAACTCATCTTTCCCTGCAACAGCAATTGTTTTGCCCGTTCTACCCGCTGTTGAATCACGTATTGGTGCGGACTGATACCAACAGATTGTTTGAAAGCGCGGGAAAAGTGGTAGGGACTGAGTTGGGCGATCGCAGCCAGTTCATCTAAACTTAATTCCCGCTCCAAATAATCGTTGATATAGTCTTGAACCCACCTCAATTTGTGCGGACACATTGCCCATTTGCCGTTGAGTTTACGCTCCCCTTGCGTCGAATAATGCCGCAATAAATGTACGGCAAGTGCGTTCGCCATTGTCTCTGCATAAAGCCGGCTGCCCCCGCCATCTGATTGCGCTTCTGCCTTGAGTGCCAGTCCAATTTGCTGGATTAACGGATCTTGAAATGCCATCGGCCACAATAACTCAACTTGCTCGGTATTGAATAACTCCAGTGCGCTGCGAACTAAGAATTCGCGATCGAGATTGAGAGAGAGTAAATTAATTTCACTATGCCAGCGCAGTTCGTGAGATAAATTAAATGGACAAAGACCGAGCGCACCGGGAAATACTTGCTTGGTTTCCCACTTGCCGTCAATCTTTCGTTCCATTTGGAAACTCTGTCCGAGGTTGATGCCGATCGAGTAAGATCCGATCGCATATTCCGGGGTTTCAAACGGTGGCTGGCGGTGGTATTCTAAACTGATGCCAGTCCAAGTTATCCGATCGCTCTTGATGATTGGCAACTGAGGAAATATCTGGGGAAAGTGGTTTTCTTGATTTGAATCGACAAAAAGAACTTTACCTTCTGACATGATTTTCTGTCCCCCGCTACAAAACAATCTTTTTGTTGAATAGTTAGGACTTACGTAAAAACTGCCTTTCAACACTATTGGTAGCGGTAAGGTGCGGTGTGCTTCGCCCTACAGAGAGAGTTCATGCGTCAGTCCTAATTGTGCAACTTTACGGTTTATTTAATTTTACGTTTGATAGAGCGAGCGGCGACTAAAATTTCTGAAGATACATAGAAGTGAAACCCTAGTCAAGGGCCTGCAGGGTGCCTAACCCCTACTCCCCACAAGAGTTTTTGGAGATGTCTAATCATCAAGCGTTCTAGGCGCAAAAGACCCAGAAAAACGAAAAATCAACAGAGGAAATAAGCCTGTAAGCTTCTAACTTGTTATGAAATATCCCATCGTTCTCCAACACAGCGAAGAAGACTGCGGTGCCGCCTGTCTCGCCACCGTTGCCAAATCCTGCGGGCGCACGTTGGCCATCAACCGCGTCCGCGAAGCCGTCGGTACCGGACAATTGGGTACAACGCTGCTGGGATTGCGCCGCGGGGCAGAAGCTTTGGGATTTAACGCCCGTTCCGTCAAAGCCACGCCCCAGTTAATCGATCGCCTCAACGAAGCCCCGCTGCCCGCCATCATTCACTGGAAAGGCTATCACTGGGTTGTCCTCTACGGCCGCCGGGGCAAAAAGTATGTGGTTGCCGATCCCGGCGCAGGCCTGCGCTACCTCACCCGCGAGGCACTCACAGAGTCTTGGAACAATGGAGTGATGCTGCTGCTGGTGCCGGACGAAAACCGTTTTTACGCACTGCCAAATGACCGAATAGGTGGATTTGGGCGCTTTTTGCAGCGCGTCTGGCACTACCGCGGCTTAGTTGCCGAAGTTTTGCCGCTGAACATGGCGATCGGCCTGCTTTCTCTGGCATTCCCGCTGCTGATTCAGGTACTCACCGACGACGTATTGGTGCGAAGAGACACGGAACTGCTAATTACGATCGCGATCGCCACCGCCGCCACAATCCTCTTCAGCAGCCTGCTAAGCCTAGTTCAGGCGAATCTAGTAGCTCACTTAGCTCAACGTTTGGAACTAGGACTCGCGCTCGAATTCGGCCGCCAAATCCTGCGACTTCCCCTCAGCTACTACGAATCGCACCGCAGCGGCGAAATCGTCAGCCGCCTGCGGGACATCCGGGAAATCAATCTCCTAGTCTCCCAGGTAGTAACCAGCCTGCCTAGCCAATTCTTCATCGCCCTAGTATCCCTGGGATTTATGCTGGTCTATAGCTGGAAACTGACTCTCGCTGCCGTCGCCGTCTCGTTCCTCACAACTCTGTCAGCCCTAATCTTCCTGCCAGCCCTGCAACAGAAAACCCGCGACGTTTTGGTCACAGATGCGGAAAACCAAGGCATCCTAGTTGAGAATTTCAAAGGCGCCCTGACTTTAAAAACCAACAATGCAGCGCCTCAAGCTTGGGAAGAAGTGCAAAGTCGCTTCGGTCATCTGGCAAATGTCACCTTCGGCTTGTTACAAATCAGCATCCTCAACAGCGTCTTCTCTACTCTGGCATCGGGCGTCGGTTCCCTTGCCGTCCTCTGTTTTGGTAGCATTCTGGTGATTCGCCAAGAACTTACCGTCGGTCAACTGCTGGCATTCAACGGCATGAACCGCAACTTTACCGCCCTAATTAGCACTGCCATCAACTTGATGGACGAGTTCGCCCGCGCTCAAACTGCTACCCAGCGTCTCGGCGACATCATCGACACCGCGCCAGAAATGGGGGACAACGCCCCGCGCGATCGTGCCGACATTCCCGCTGATGCCGATATTACTTGCAAAAACCTCAACTTCCACCACATCGGCCGCGTGGATTTGCTGAAAGACTTTTCTCTGACGATTCCCGGCGGAAAGGTGACAGCTTTGATTGGCAAATCCGGCTGCGGCAAAAGTACGCTGGCAAAACTGCTTGCCGGTTTGTATGCGCTGCAATCCGGCAATATCCGCTTCGGACAGTACAATCAATCCGATTTGTCGCTAGAATGCGTGCGCGAACAAGTAGTGCTCGTGCCGCAGGAACCTCACTTTTGGAGCCGATCGATTGTCGAGAATTTCCGCTTTTGTTACCCTAGCGCGACTTTAGAACAAATAGTAAAAGCTTGCCAAATTGCCGGTGCCGACGATTTTGTCAGCGGACTTCCCGACACGTATCAGACTGTTTTGGGCGAGTTTGGCGCCAATCTTTCTGGCGGACAAAGGCAAAGATTGGCGATCGCCCGCGCCCTTGTCACCGACCCGCCCGTGTTGATTTTAGATGAATCTACTGGAGCCCTCGATCCGGCAACAGAAACCGAAGTGCTCGATCGATTGTTGGCTTTTCGTCGGAGCAAAACGACTATTTTAATCAGCCACCGTCCGCGAGTTATTGGGCGCGCCGATTTAATTGTATTGCTCGATCGGGGCGAACTTAAACTAACAGGAACTCCCGAAGAGTTGAGCCAAATTCCAGGAGAACATTCAGATTTTTTACATCCTTAGAAAGCACTACTCGCTGTTCGAGGGTTGAGCAATCGAGAACTTGTGTCATTGAACCGCACCATTATCTTCCATCTTCGGCTCGGATCGTAACACGCAAAATTCTCCAAACTAACCAAATTTCTCCCCTTTCAGGCATAATGTTTGACAACCCGCATTTCCAATAGCGAATGCCCACCATCCTCAGAAAAAATGGCTTCAGAGTCGTGATTTACTTTGACGACCATCTCCCAGCTCACGTTCATGTCATAAATGCCGACAGTGAAGTTAAAATCGATCTAGGCAGTTCAGCAAATTCCCCGCAAATTATTCAATTAAACGGTAAGCGAGGCGATGCTGTCAAAGCACTAGAACTGGTGACTGCTCATCAAAACGAGCTATTAGACCTCTTGCAAAAAAAATCTATGCTATAATAGAAAGTTTTCAATTTAATCCCCCTAGAGCTAACTCATAATTAT
>NZ_JAUBVE010000049.1:0-49769 GCF_036705715.1 Microcoleus sp. AT3-D2
TTATTTTAGAGAAATGGTAAGTGAAATAATAAGCTGGGGAGTCAAACCCCGAATGGTAACAGGAGATAGTTGGTATTCAGGAGCTGGGGGGGTAACAACCAGCCTGAAACCCAGAGGTGGTGAGGATTGAGCCAATGTGTGCTAAAAAAAGATAGGCAGCATAATTGTTACACGCTTGCCTATCCCAAAAATAATGATACCAACATTTTACCAGACTCATTTAAAAAAACAACTCACGAAAGCTCAGTTTCTTGTAATGACAATTTTGCTATCTGTGATGCAATCAGAAAAACAAGTGAGATTAGAAAGACTGGCACGGGTATTTCCTTATCCAATTACAACAGAAAGTCGGCGTAGAAAAATACAAATATTTCTGGATTTACCAAATTTAACTATCTCATTCATTTGGTTCCCCTTGATTACTTATTGGTTGACCACTTATTGCCCCATTGGTACTCGTTTATCAATCGCAATTGACCGCAGTCAATGGGGGCGCATTAATCTTTTTATGGTTAGCCTAATTTGGGAAAAAAGAGCAATTCCATTATACTGGTCATTATTGCCAAAATTAGGAAACAGTAACTTGGAGGAGCAAACAGCAAATTTACAGCAAATTTTACCATTGTTTTCAGAATATAAAGTCATCGTTTTAGGAGATCGTGAATTTTGTTCTTTTGATTTAGGAAACTGGCTTAAATCAAAGGGTGTGTCGTTTTGCTTGAGACTCAAAAAGAATCATTGTATCGAAATGGAACATTTAATTTGGCAACGGTTAGATGAATTAGGAATAGTACCAGGAACTTCTCTGTATGTTCAAGGAAAAAGAGTGAGAAAAACACGGGCCTCCAACCGGATTTGATCTGGCTAGTAAATGGAAAAGAAATTATGGTAAATATCAAGTTAAAGAAGCTTGGTTTATTCTCACAGATTTAGGTTCATTGCCAGCAGCAATCAATGCTTATAAGCAGCGGATGGGCATTGAAGAACTGTTCCGAGACTGTAAAAAAGGAGGCTACGATCTTGAAGGGACTAGCCTCGAAGGAAACAGACTTATTAATATGATTCTCCTGATGACGCTTGCCTACAGTTCGGCAATATTTCAAGGCACTGAATTGAGAAAAAAGCAGGTACAAAAATATGTATCTCGTCGCAAAGAACCCAAGAAAAAATATCGTAGACGGAGTACATTTGGTGTTGGTCTAGATGGAGAAAAGTGGGTTCATTATCTCGAACAATATTCTTTGGAGGTGGAACAGTTAATGAAGTTAAGTCCTTCTAAACGCCGGTTTTATCAACAAGGTATGCGGGCTGCAACCCTTATACAGTCTATCTCGTAGACCTCTTTGTCACCCCCCCAGATTCAGGAGTAGAAAACTTGAAATTTCTAAAAAACCAGAAATTGGGTTTTCTATTCGGAATTGAAAAAAATAGAACTGTTTCAAATGAACCACACAAGTATTGTCAGGTAAGCACTCTGGCTATTCCCGAAGAAGGATTAAAGACTCATCTGAAAGAATTTGGATTTATAAAGTTGTAAAGGTGCGACTTTAAAAAAGAAGACTCTAGACATTATATTTTATATCTGCCAGATGAGGAAAAAATTCAATACATAACCAGAAGTACCTTCGTCACAATTCATGATAGTCATTGGGGTATTGAAACTTTTCATCGTGCTATAAAACAAGTATGTGGAATTTGTCGATTCATGGTTAGAGATACCTATGCAATAAAAACACATATATTTTGTTCCCTTCAAGCTTTTGTGAAATTGGAGTTTATGCGCTCTGAAAACATAATTAGCAATTGGTATGAAGTACAGAGGAATCTGTTTACTTCTGTTGTCCGTGAGTATATTTTTGCCAACCTTCACAAGGATGCCATTATCTAGACTACATAGATGATATTTTTTGTCAATGCGTAAGTCCTAAAGTAGAAGCATATCATAGGTTCACAGGATATTATCCAGAGTCCGTTCATGCCGATCGTATTTATCGAACAAGAGAAAACCGAGCATGGTGTAAAGAAAAAGGAATTAGGCTCAGTGGGCCGCCCTTAGGAAGACCGCCAGCAAATGTAAGTAAATCAAAAAAAAGCAAGCCTTAGAAGATGAGAGGATTAGAAATGCAATTGAGGGCAAGTTCGGACAAGGCAAACGAAGATTCGGTCTGAATAGAGTGATGGCTAAACTTAATAATACATCTGGTACGGTTATTGCAATTACTTTTTTGGTAATGAATCTTACTACCTGGTGGCGCCGGGTTTTTTGTGTGTTTTTATGTCTATTTGGAAAAAGAATACCTGTTTGTGGGTTGAAGATAATCTACAATTATACTTGGGGGGATAGACACAAAAAAAACTTATATTTAACCGAGCTTTCAGATATCGATCGCACTTGTTCTTTGCGGGCGATCGATTATTCAGCAAGCCCTAATTAACGCTTGATTGTCAAGAAAAAATGCCCCGTAATAACTGTCGTGCAGTCGCACAGCCTTGTAGTCAAGCCAGTGACTTCCCTCTCCCTCTTCTTTTCTCAGATGCACTTTCCCCCCATCCACATTGGTTTCCTTTACCTCCCCAGCAGCTATTATGGACGCCCATTCTTGCTTTTCCACTAATCGGTGTAAACAACAAGTGTGACCTATATGCACTCCCGTTTGGGCTTCTATTTCACTCTCAGCTTTCTCATAAAAGAGATTAGCCACCTGACGGAGGCAGCACTTTTCAAATAATGGAGCTAAACGAGTAGATTTTTTCACTCCCAATTTTTCGGCTTGTTTTTCAGTAATTATTAGTTTACCAATGCAACTTTTTACTGTGCGAGACCGTCTTGATTCTGTTCCGGTTGCCTGTTTGATAAAAAAAAACAATCTCCGGCCCGACTAATTCTAGCCATTGCTCTCGAATATGCTTTTCGATTGTTTCCAGACTTGATAATTCTGAGACCGGAGTATTTGTGTACGTAATCTCGGCAATCTCAGCAGCACAAGCTTTTAAACGCTCCTTCTGTTCAGGGGTCATAGCCACGGGCTGCGATGAACAATTACTATATGATGCAAATTCTCAAGTGCTTTTGTCAAGCATGATTGAGATGCTCTTACCCTGTTAGCTGAGGCTCATTATCAACTTGCTTTAACTTACCAAAAGATGAGTGATACCGAGAAGAGTCAGACTTCGTTTCAAGAGGCGATTCGACTTTTCAATGAAATCAAAGCATCTAACCAAGTTGAGAAAGTGGGAAAGGCAATAGGTAAGAGCGACGAAGTTTAGTTTTGGATACATAAATACCATGTTAGTCCGCGAAGGTGGACTTCGTTTGTATAGATGCGGTTTCAACCGCCGAATTATCTAAACCAAAGCTTGCCGCTGAGCCTCCAACAATTCCTGAATCCCGATTTCTGCCACATCCAAAATTTGATTTAACTGACTCCGGCTGAAACTTCCTTCTTCCGCAGTTCCCTGAATTTCGATGATGTTCAAATCTCCATTCATTACCACATTACAATCAATTTCAGCCGCTACATCTTCAAGATAATTCAAATCTAAAAATGGCTCGCCTTCCAAAAGCCCCACAGACACGGCCGCCACTTGACGAATAATGGGCGATCGCACAAAATCACCTTTTTGTACCAACTTGTTCAAAGCATCAGCCACAGCCACAAACCCGCCAGTAATTGAAGTCGTGCGAGTCCCCGCGTCCGCTTGCAAAACATCGGCATCCACAAGTATGGTGCGTTCTCCCAATAGTTGCATATCCAAGCACGATCGCAAACTGCGCCCAATCAACCGCTGAATCTCTTGAGTCCGTCCCGATAATTTCATAAATTCCCGCTCTTGTCGCTGCGGTGTAGATCCAGGCAACATTCGGTATTCCGCTGTTAGCCAACCTTGTCCAGTATTCTCCAGAAATCTCGGCACTCCCGGCTTGATTGTAACGCTGCAAAGTACCTGAGTATCGCCACTTTTTGCGAGTACGGAACCGCTAGCAAATTTGGTAAACTCTCGATCGAAACTAATCGGACGAATTTGATTTGGTTGTCTGCCATCGGGACGTTGGAAAAACATAATATTGAGGTGATTGGTAATGGTAACTGGGCCTTAAAATTTTAAAATTGGGTATTAATCTCTTCCGGTTTTTTTTGACTCGGTAAATATGCAGTCATTCAATCTAAAATCTAAAATCTAAAATCTAAAATCTTATGCCGATTTGCCCTGAGCCTCGATTAATTTGAGAATATCTTGCTGGACTTGTTCAGGGGATTGGTTGCCATCAATAGTTAACAGTTTGTTGCGGTATTCGTAATATTCTAAAAGAGGAATAGTGCGTTCGTGGAACAAATCGAGCCGACGTTGTAAAATTTCAGGATGATCATCCGATCGATCTCGTTCGATCGACCTGCTCAGCAAAACCTCGATCGGCACTTTCAACAAAATCGCCCAATCTAGCTGCTGAGCCAAATCCTCTAATAAAAAATCCAATTCCTCAGCTTGAAAAGCCGTTCGCGGATAGCCCTCCAACACCCAGCCATTAAAGACATCCCACAGCAGCAGTCGCCGGCGAAAGAATTCAATCATAGTTGCGTCGGGAACTAATTCCCCTTTTTCGACATAAGACACCGCCAGCTTGCCTAAATCTGTGTCTTCTGCGATCGCCTCCCGTAGAATGTCCCCCACAGCCAGCAAAGGAAGGCTCAAATTGCTGCACAGTAGTTCAGCCTGAGTTCCCTTTCCCGCTCCTGGCCCTCCCAGAATCACCACTCTCACAGTCCCTGCTCCTAGTGCCGCGACATTCAAATTTTACGCGATGTGTGTACCTTTTCTTAAAAGCCCTGGACGCAGCGAGACTCTCATCACCTTGGTTTTATACCCTATAACTGTATAAATGTCAAGATCCACGCCGTATTTTGGTAAAAAACCCCGTTTCTGCCTAAGTGCTAATTGAGTTCAAAAATCGAACAAACGACTGCGAATGCCACTGCCGCGAGCTTTTGACAACTTGTATATCTAGTGTTCGATCCGATGTGCACTCGGCCCCGTACACTATATATTGTCAAGCAGGCTTCAGCCGCGCCAAGGTCGGAGCTGCACTCAAGACTTAGTTGCTGATTAAATATTGCCCTATGGTTGCTCAGTTACAAACCCCTAAACTAAATTTAAACCACAGCTTGCCCTACACAGTTCAAGGGCTGGTGCAAGTTTTTACAGGCCCGCACCGCTGCTTTTTTACCAGTGTCATGGCTCAAGCCCTCAGAATTGCAGGACAGGGAGCTCCCGTGCTAGCGGTGCAGTTCCTCAAAGGGGGAATTAATCAAGGGCATCAACATCCGGTGCGGCTGGGGCAAAATTTAGATTGGGTGCGCTGCGATTTGTCACGCTGCATTGAGAATGCCGATTTAGATGAGCTGGAGACGCGATCGATCGAACAATTGTGGCAGTATGTTCAAAATGCGGTGCGCGAAGGTCGTTATTCCTTAGTTATTCTCGATGAATTGAGTTTAGCGGTTAATTTGGGCTTGGTTCCCGAAGCCGAAGTGGTGGCATTGATTGACAACAAGCCGCATCATTTGGATATGATTTTTACCGGGCCATCGATGCCGCAAAGAATTTTGGATGTTGCCGACCAAATTACTGAAATTCGCCGCAGTTAAGGACAATGATTCAATTTGCGATCGCCTGTTGAGCGATCGCATTTTTTATGTATAGCAAGTCTATTTGAGTCGTGAATGTAGAACAACCTGAAACGTTTGTGATGATTGAATCCATTGTTTACAAATCAAATGGTTTTGCTATAGAAAAATAGTATCTGAAAAAAGAGGCGATCGCTTAGCTCAAAGAGCGATCGCACGCCGATCAATTTACCAGCGACGTTACGCTTGAACTACCGGATCGAACACAACACTCAATCGATCCGTCGGCACCATCCGCTTGAGAATTTTCAAGTGACCGTCTGCATCAGACCAACTGCGAAACTCACCCACAACCACCTTTTCCACATTTGGAAGCGAGCGAACTATAGTCCACGGCTTGAGACGTTTTTCTTGCAACATACTAGATAAATCTCCTTGGTAAATTGGAGCCAAAGCCAGTCCCCATGGTTTGCCACGCTTGAGGACTGGCTTTTGACTTTGAAAACTTGCCCTTCTCTAAGAACATAGCACAAAAAAAAAATTGTGATTATATCTTATTTTTCGCTTTTTTTAGAGCTATTTTCTACATAACAGATGATTAAACTCAAAACTTGTTAACTCTTTAATTCCCAACTCAAAACTATTTCATGACTAACACTTCGACTTCGCTTGGGGGGCAGCCTGACTAATAAATTGTGCCTTCTACCTTCTACCTTCCTTCTACAAATCCCGTCGCGACAGCAGAAACCAGATCCCACCCAAACCCAAAACACCGCACAAAACCCCGCCTTCCCACCCAAAAACAGTCCCCCCCGGCAAATGTCCAGGCTTTGCTTTAGAAGTAAAATTCAGCTCCGAATAGTATACCCACTCGCTGTTAACCCGCCAGCCCACTCGATCGCCAAACTTCTCCCAAACTGTAGCATCATAAACACCAGGCTTTCCCCCCAACTTGAGCCACAAACCCTTTTGCACAGAAAAACCGAATCTGCGGTGACTGTGCCGCACCCAAAGTTGATCGATAGTTTGCAAATCCTTAGCTGGAAACTTCCTAATATCTTCCTCGCTCAAATAACCCCGTGAATTTTGCTGCATCACCTCCAGCATTTTCACAGAAGTTTCCTCATCAGCACCACGCCAATTTTTAGCAGCTAGTAGCCTTGCCAAGTGAGAATAATCAATACCTTTTTCGGACTCTAAATTCACAGAAAGTAGCGGAGAATCAGTCACCGGTTGAGTCGGTACAGAAGGACTAACAACAGTTACCTGCTGCGACTTTTCCAGCACTGGGACAACAACAACAGGAGGTTTTAAAGCATCCAAAACTTCCACAGCGGATTTGTAGCGGTCTTTAACATATTCCTGAATCAACTTATCCAAAATCTGACCTAAATCGTCGCTAATTTGTGTTCCTTTGGGCAAAGCCTCCCTCCAAAGCCACCGACCTTCAAGCGGATCGTAAAGGTCATCGTGAATGTCCCCGTAGATATCGAGATAAGGCATAACAGAAGTCAGCAAACGAATGCAAGTCACCCCCAAACTATAAAGGTCGCTAGCAGGAACAGCCCTACCGTGACGCTGTTCTAGAGCCGCGTAGCCGGGAGTTCCCAACTTAGTACCTGTTTTGGTCGGAGCAGCAGCTACTACCTGTTTAGAAACCCCAAAATCTATCAGCACTAACTTACGATCGCGAGATCTGCGGATCACATTCTCAGGCTTAATATCGCGGTGAATTACATTTCGGTCGTGAACAAACTTCAATAAAGGCAACAAATCTAACAGCAGTTCGCAAGTTTTAATTTCGCTATAAGCACCGTACTTATCTAACTCATCCTTTAAATTATTTCCATCAATAAACTCTTGTACTAAATACAAGCGCCCATCTTCCTCAAAATAAGAAATTAACTGAGGAATTTGCGGGTGCTTCAGTTCGTACAACCGCCTTGCCTCTTGTTCAAACAGTCGAACATATTTTTTAAAATGACCGGGCTTCCGCTGAAACTCTTGAGGAGGTGACAACTGTTTGATGACGCACAATTCCTCAAATTTTCCATGATTAACAGCTCGGAAAGTCCTGCCAAATCCTCCGTCTCGCAGCGGTTCAGTTGCTGCATAAAGGTCTTTTAGCAGCAGTTTTGAACCACAATTAAGACAATACTTTGTGCCTGGTGGGTTCTGACGCTTGTCTCTTGGGCAATCGAGATTAAGGCAGTATGTCATATATTAAAAAAATGCGAACAAAATTATACTCAGGGTTTTATATTATTCAAGAGTCCGATCGCGAGCTGGTTTTTGTAGAGGCGAAACCTCGAACCTTACGGAGGCGGCAGCCACCCTCGCGCTCAGAGGGGGCGCTCTCACCAGACTGCCCCTGAGCAAGTATAACTCTCTTGAGGGTTTGACCTCAAACTCGAAGTCCATATCTAACCTTAGACTCCGCTGCGTGCAATACATTTGATTTAGCGGTCAAATAGCCCGTAGATCAAACAGAAATAGTAATTTATTACCAACCGCGTGAGCTCTGCAACGCCAAAAAAACTGAGGATTCCGCCTGAGATATAATTTTATTGCCAGAGAGAAGCACACTAACGGCAGCCACAGCTTCCGTCAAGTTCGATCGGCTTTAATATTTTAGCAGCATAGTTTATTACCTAACCAGGCAGAATCAACAATCCCAAACTCCCCAACAAACGCACGTTAAAATAAAGACTAGCTTCCGCGATCGTAATCCGAGCGCGACCCGACAATTAGCCAGTTTTCCCTGTTTCCTTTTTTCAGCTATTACCAGTTACATCTATTTCCATAGGTCTACTTAATTAGGAATCGCCAGTGACACCAAAACTACAGCCCTCTCCCACTCCAAACTCCCGCAAAAAATCACCAAAAATACCTTGGTTCGAGCGGCTCATGGCACTGGTCGCCCTAGGAAATTTAAGCCTAGTATTATTTGACATAACTTACGTCTCCGGGCGAGATTTCTACCTCCGGCAACTGCCAGTTCTAACTCAAGTATACGACCCATTTAAAGGAATTAAACCCCACCGAGACACCCAGCAATATCTAGAAACCTTAGAAGAATTAAAAATTCAAGTAGTGCAAACAGGGTTGCCCTCTCCCCAAGTAGCAGCCAAATTGCAGGAAATAAACAATTTGAGCGCGAAAATGATCGACGAAGATCCCTTTCGAGTAGCATCAAAAAGTGGCACCCTAGAAAAAATAAAAGACCGGATGCGCGATCGCGTCCCAAATCCACAAGACTCTGCTAAACAATCATTCCAAAGATTTTGGAGCCAAGACTATTTAAACAAACAAGACTGGCAAAAAGAAATCAAGTGGTTTGACTCCAAAATCAAGCCATTAATCGCCACCAACTATTACCGCGAGATCGGAGAAAACGGCGAATTCACCGATAATTTCTGGCTAATCGATCTGCCATTCATTGCCATATTCGCGATCGAATTTCTAGCCCGTACCTACTTGATCAGCCGCCGCCACCGCAGCGTCACTTGGCGATCGGCTATGCTCTGGCGATGGTACGACATCTTCCTGCTGCTCCCATTCTGGCGCCTGTTGCGAGTATTACCCGTCACAATTCGCATCCACCAAGCCAAAATGCCGGATCTCCAACCCATACGCACCCAAATCAGCCGAGGTTTCGTTGCCAACTTCGCCCAAGAATTAACCGAAGTTGTAGTAATTCAACTCATCAACCAGATGCAACAATCAATCACCACAGGCGAACTCGCTCGTCAACTCTTTAAATCCCCAAAACAGCGCTATCTCGACATCAACAATATCAATGAAATAGAAGCGATCGCCACCCATCTTGTGCAAATAACCGTCTACAAAGTCCTCCCCCAAATCCAGCCAGACCTAGAAGCCCTCCTCCGGTACAATATTGAAAGTTTCCTCAAACAATCCCCCCTCTATCAAGGATGGAAGCAAGTACCCGGGCTGGGAAACCTGCCCGAACAGCTAGCAGAGCAATTAGTTGCAGAACTCTCAAAATTAGTCACCCTCGGCCCCCAAGATGCCTACGAAGCCTTCAAAATCGCCAGCGAAGACCCCATAAGCATCAAACTCTCAAGCCAGCTAGTCCAACATTTCGGGCAAGCTTTAGGAACCGAACTACAACAGCAGCAAACCTGGCAAGAAATACAACTGCTGCTGTGCGACTTTCTAGAAGAGTTCAAAATCAACTACATTCAGCGGTTGAGCGAAGAAGACTTCGAGAAAATTTTAGAACAAGCCAAAGAACTGCAACGGATAGCCCCGCGCTAGGGCAAGTCTCGCCACGGGATGCCCGGGTAGCGGTACAACACCACTTCCACGAACAACCAATTGTAGGCAGACTGTCCCCCCACATCACCTTCACCTCCGCGCCACAAATCTTTGATCCTTTACCACTGTGGTAGTCCTGCAATATCAGGGTTTTGATAACGGTCGGTCAACCGTTTTATTTCCCCAATTATCCGATGCCTTGCAGGACTACCTTAGCGAGAAAGGTCAATCGATTTTAGATTTTAGATTTTAGATTTTAGAGGCGACCCCACGGATAAATGCGGGGGCTTGAGGATTTTAGATTTTGGATTGATTCCACGGATAAATCACGTGGCGGGTACCATCAAGAAATTCTTGGTCAATTTTTTTAGACGTATATTATATCAATATATATTTAAGTTTGATGAGATTATACTTTTTAGCGTCAATCTGTAAAGTAAAGTTAAAAATTACTACAAATAGCTCTAAACCAAGTAATCTATTAGATATGATTCCTAACTGGTTTCCTAAAGACTAAAAAAAATTACAAAGCCTAGGAAAAAATAAGGCGCGTCAGTATCTTTAGTCAGCTATTATTATACCGCTCTCAGAGAAAACACGTAAGTAGCCATGCTTGTTTAAGCAAGTTACTGCCTCCAACTTTTCACTAAATATTATAGATTGCTTTTCAATATATATTTCCTCAGCCTCATTTAACTCAATCCACTGAGATTTTTCAGCCAACTCGTTACCCCAGGAGTAACACCAATAAATGTCACAGACCTCTGCAACCACTTTCCTGTCAAACCGTTATAAAAAAAAGGTGTCCCTGCGCCTGATTTTAGTATTACCATTCGTTCTGCAAATATTTGCTGCTGTCGGGCTGACAGGCTGGCTATCCTTACGCAACGGGCAAAAAGCAGTCAACGAAGTTGCTAGTCAGTTGCGGAGTGAAATTACGGCCCGCATCCAGCAGCAGCTCAACACATACCTAGATACAGCCCCTCTGGTCAATCAATTGAATGCCAATGCCCTTCGCCTAGGATACTTAAATCCAGAGGAATTGGAGAGTATGGAGCGCTATTTTTGGGAGCAAATTCAAGCCTTTCCTTCTCTGCCTAATATAGGCTTTGCTACTAAAACAGGAGAGTTCATTGCCATTGAACGCCAAGAGAATGGCCAAATATTTTTTAAAAGAGTCGATAAGGATAGTCGTACTGAATTTCATATTTATGAATCGGATAGCAAAGGCAATCAAACAAAGCTCTTAAAAGTTTCTCCTAGCAACAATATACTCAACCGTTCATGGTATAAAGACAGTGTACGGTTAGGCCGGCCCACATGGAGCGAAATTTTTCCACTTACAGGTCAGAAAACGCTCTCCCTCCCTGCCGGACATCCAGTGTATGGCGAAAATGGCGAACTGCGCGGAGTATTCGTTGCTAATTTTCTGATCTCTTTCCTCAGTGACTTCCTGCACAGCTTAAACATCGGTCGATCGGGACAGACATTCATAATCGAACGTTCTGGACTCATAGTAGGCAGTTCAACTCTCAAAGAAGCATTTATTACCAACAATGGCAAACTTGATCGCCTGAATGCTTTAGATAGCACAGATGATTTAATCCGGCTGACAACAGCGCATTTAAAAGAACACTTTGGCAACCTCACTAAAATTAATAGCTCTCAGCAATTGGATTTTACGATCGCCGGTCAGCGGCAATTCCTCCAAGTTATGCCCTTTCAGGATAGCCGAGGATTGGACTGGCTGATCGTCGTCGTCGTTCCTGAAAGCGATTTCATGGATCAAATTAACGCCAATACCCAGACAACCATTTTGTTGTGTTTCGGAGCCTTGGCGCTGGCTACCGTTTTGGGAATCTTAACCGCACGCTGGATTACCAGCCCGATTCTCCGTTTGAGCGCCGCTTCTAGGGCGATCGCCAGTGGCGACTTAGAGAAAAATGTGCAGGTAAAAGGCGTAGAAGAACTAGAAGTTCTGGGTCAGTCTTTCAACCTGATGGCACAACAGTTGCGCGAATCCTTTGAGGCGCTAGCCAAGACCAATTCAGAGCTAGAAATCCGAGTACAAGAACGCACCGCCGAACTCACGGAAGCCAAACAAATCGCTGATAGTGCCAACCAAGCTAAAAGTGAATTTTTAGCGAATATGAGTCACGAATTGAGAACGCCCCTCAATGGAATTTTAGGATACGCTCAAATCCTAGAACGCTCAACAACTATGGCTCCGAAGGAGCTCCAAGGCATCAGTATTATTCATCAGTGTGGTTCCCACCTTTTAACCCTGATCAATGACATCTTAGACCTCGCTAAAATTGAAGCTCAGAAATTGGAACTCTACGCGAAAGATTTCCATTTTCCTTCCTTTTTGCAGGGAGTCGCGGAAATCTGCCGCATCCGAGCCGAACAAAAAGGAATGGCTTTTGTTTATCAACCCAGTTCGGAAATTCCTGCAGGCATCTACGCTGACGAAAAACGCTTGCGACAGGTACTAATTAACTTACTGAGCAATGCAATTAAGTTTACAGACTCGGGACGAGTGACTTTTAAGATAGAGCATCTGGAAAAGGAGACAGGTGAAAAGGTACAAAGCAATGATCAAAAGCCAGCCTCACCAATTCACAAAATTCGGTTTCAAATTGAAGATACTGGCGTTGGTATGACACCGGAACAATTAAAAAAAATATTTTTGCCTTTTGAACAGGTAGGAGACAGTAAGCGTCAGGCAGAAGGAACCGGACTCGGTTTAACAATTAGCCAGAAAATTGTGGAAATGATGGGTAGTACCATTCAAGTCAAAAGTCAGTCAGGATCAGGCAGTGTTTTTTGGCTAGATTTGGATTTACGGGAAGCGACAGACTGGGCAAATATAACCACGATTGCCAAGCAACGAAAGCTGGTTGGCTACCAAGGTAGAAAACAGAAAGTTTTGGTTGTGGATGACAAATGGGAAAATCGCTCGGTGATTTTAAATCTGCTGGAGCCCCTCGGCTTTGAAGTAACCGAAGCTAAAAACGGTCAAGAAGGTTTAGAAAAAGTAGAAGAGTTTCAGTTCGATTTGATTATCACTGACTTAGTGATGCCAGTGTTAGATGGGTTTGAGATGATGCGCCGTATCCGAAATTTGTCAGACTATATAGACGTGGCAATCATTGCTTCATCTGCCAGTGTATTTGCTACCGACCAACATAAAAGTTTGGAGGGGGGAGCAAACGATTTTCTCGGTAAACCTGTGCAGGCAGAAGAGCTATTTGAGATGTTGCAAAAATATTTAAAACTTGAATGGATATATGAGGAACAAAAGAATGAAAAAATCAGCACTATTCCTTTTTCATCAGATCCTCAATCACTTTCTGAATCGACCTCTGTAGTAGCGCCCCCGCCCGGAGAAATTGAACTCCTACTTGAACTGGCGATGAGAGGCAACGTGAAAGGAATTGTGAAGCGCAGTGAGCACCTAGAGAAGCTGGATCAGAAATTTGTGTCCTTTGCTGTTGAGCTGCGCCAGTTAGCCCAAGGCTATCAAGTCAAAAAAATCAAAGAGTTTATTACATCCCACAGCATCCAAAAAGAATGAAGGCAACCAATATGGAAACAAGTAGCATCTTAATCGTCGATGATAATCCTAGCAATCTGGACGTGCTTTCTGAAGCTTTAGCGGGTTCGGGATGGGAGATATTGGTAGCAACTGATGGTGAAACTGCAATCGAACAGGCTGAATATACTCAGCCTGATTTGATTCTTTTAGATGTGATGATGCCAGGAATTGACGGGTTTGAAACTTGCCATCGCCTGAAGGCCAGTCCCTTGACGAACGAAATTTCGGTAATTTTTATGACGGCTCTGTCTGACATAGGAGATAAAGTCAAAGGCTTTAATCTAGGGGCTGTGGATTACATTACTAAGCCCTTTGAACAAAAGGAGGTGTTAGCTCGCGTCAACCTCCATTTAAAGCTGCGTTCTCTTACTAAAATTCTTGCCGATCAAAATCTACTTCTCAAACAGGAAATAGAAGACAGGCTCGCAGCAGAAGCAGCGTTACATCAGCTCGCGCAGGAGTTAGAAAAACGGGTAGAAGAACGAACGGCTGAACTTTCTCAAGCTTTGGATAATCTTAAAAAAGCTCAAGTGCAAATCGTTCAAAGTGAAAAGATGGCTTGCCTTGGTCAACTTGTAGCTGGGGTAGCTCATGAAATTAACAATCCAGTTAGTTTTATCTCCAATAATATCCCTATTGCCAAAGAATATATTGCCGATTTGATCGAGATGACTCGGCTTTGCCAGCACAACGTTACTTCGACCTCAGAATTTGAGGATAAGTCCCAGGAGATGGAGTTAGATTTTATTGTTGAAGATTTACCTAAAATTCTTGATTCAATGGCGGTCGGAACAGAGCGACTTTACAATCTTTCTATGTCACTGCGTAATTTTTCTCGCTTGGATACATCGGCGCTAACGCCAGTGAATATTCACGATGGGCTAGATAGTACCTTATTAATTTTAGGGCATCGACTGAAACCTAAAGGAACTTTCCCAGGAATTGCAGTGATTAAAGAATATGGGGAATTGCCGCTAGTAGAGTGTTATCCGGGGCAACTTAATCAGGTGTTTATGAATATATTGGCGAATGGAATTGATGCTTTAGAAGAGTCTACGATTAGTTGTCCGCTGTGCGGGGAAAAGAAACAGAGCAATGACACTCCACAGCTTCGGATCTGCACTGAAATGCTTCAGGATGACAGAGTAGTGATTCGGATTGCTGACAATGGGGTTGGCATAACTCAGGAAGTAATGCAGCATTTATTCACGCCGATGTTTACTACTAAATCAGTAGGTAAAGGGACAGGTTTAGGTTTGTCTATTAGCCGTGAGATCGTAGAACGAAAACATCGTGGTAAGCTGACTTGCATTTCCTCGCCCGAATGGGGGGTAGAGTTTGTTATTGAGCTTCCAATTCAGCATTAGTAAAGGGGATTTTTTAGGGTTAATTTGAGTTTTGCTGTTTTGTCAATATACCGTTAATGTTGCGATCGCCCATCTCTAATCTACCAATCACTATCACTGTCAAACTCTTTGCAGCCTATCAAGAAGCAGAGGGCTTGTCCGAACTGAAATTAGAATTTCCCAAAGAAACTCCCGTATCGCAAGCCCTAGAGCGCCTGAGTGCCTCTCCCCCCCTGTTCTAGGATTGATCGCACCGGCTTCGGTATCAACCAGGAATTTGGCCTCGCCCCACCCCACTCCAAAACGGTGATCGAGTCGTCCTTATTCCCCCTGTCAGCTCTCCTCTTCTGCCCTCGGACAGTCCGCCGATGCCGATTCTGTTTGTCACCGGACGGGCGATCGAGCTAAACTGAGAATTGAGGCCTCCCTTCGATCAGAAGAAGTCCTCAAACTTCTTGGAAGAAATTGTTTTACCTAGGAGTGGGTCAAGCCCACTTTTTTTGTTGCATTAGTCGCAGGAAAAGAGCTCAGGGCGTCTGACTTGCAAGTTGAGGACTGATTGAGTAGGGGTAATCCCCCCGCTTGAGATCCCTGCTGGGATGTTGGGTAAGTCCCAAAGTTGAAGACGAAAGTCGCAGCCACCTAATCAAACCACCTCAAAGCCAAGCAATCTCAACACCAAATTTTTCCTTGCCCGTGTCCGAGTTTAGGAGTTTTAACTTAAGTATTCGATATGACTCATCCCCTAATCCCACAAATCATTGACTTAGCTACCCCTGTTGCGGAAACACTGGGATTGGAAGTAGTGGGAGCAGTGTTTCACACCAACCAAAATCCTCCCGTCTTGCGGGTAGACATCCGCAACCTCCAACAAGACACTGGTTTAGCCGACTGCGAGCGCATGAGCACAGCCCTCGATGCTGAGTTAGAGGCAGCCGACATCATACCCGATGCCTACGTGCTAGAGATTTCCAGTCCCGGAATATCCCGATTGCTCAGCAGCGATCGAGAATTTATTACCTTTAAAGGTTTCCCCGTGACAGCCAAAACCACCGAACCCGACTCGCGAATCAAAGAGTGGAAAGGACTACTCCTAGGCCGGGATGAAACAGCCGTTTATCTCAATCAAAAAGGGCGACAGGTTAAAATTCCCCGCCCTCAGATTGTCAAAGTTGAACTAGACGAAGGAAAGGAGATGTAAAGGGAAATTTTGAGTGTTGAGTGTTGAGTGTTGAGTTTTGAGATTGCCTCGCAGCAAGCTGAAAACGCTTGGCTGCGAGTTAATTTTTAACAATCACATCTTTAGCAGCGGGTTGAAGAGGAACAACAAATAAATTGTTACAGCACCTAGCTTCCCTAATACTATCCAGTAACTCATCACTCCTCTGTAATCACTTTTTCTGGAAATTTTCCAAGTACCAATTACCGATTACCAGTTACTTATTACCACAGCAAAAAAGGAGTGTTTTATATGTCAATGGTTCCCCTGCCCGGACTAAAAGAAATGGTCGAAGGTATTAGCAAAGAACGCAATTTACCCAAACACGCCGTCCAAGCAGCCTTGCGAGAAGCCCTGCTCAAAGGATACGAACGCTACCGCCGTACCCAAAAACTCGATCACTTCAGCGAAGAATACTTCGACAACTTTGATGTAGAACTCGACGCAGAACAAGAAGGTTTCCGCGTTTTAGCCAACAAAACTATTGTCGAAGAAGTCGCCAATCCCGATCACGAAATCTCACTTTCCGAAGTACAAGAAGTAGCCACCGAAGCTCAGCCTGGGAGCATCGTACTCGTAGATGTAACACCAAATCAAAAAGAATTTGGTCGCATGGCCGCCATCCAGACCAAACAAGTTCTCGCTCAAAAACTGCGCGACCAACAGCGCAAAATGATTCAAGAAGAGTTTAAAGATTTAGAAGAAACAGTTCTTCAAGCAAGAGTTCTCAGGTTTGAGAGGCAGTCGGTAATTTTAGCAGTTACCAGCAGCTTCGGTCAGCCAGAAGTAGATGCCGAACTCCCTAAGCGCGAACAGTTGCCCAACGACAATTATCGGGCCAACGCTACATTCAAGGTTTATCTCAAAAAAGTAGGCGAAGGCTCTACTAGAGGGCCGCAGTTACTTGTTTCTAGAGCAGATGCAGGTTTGGTGGTTTACCTGTTTGCTAACGAAGTACCAGAAATAGAAGACGGGGTGGTGAGGATTGTCGCCGTAGCCAGGGAGGCAAATCCGCCCTCCCGGCACGTCGGCCCCCGGACTAAAATAGCAGTTGATACTCTCGATCGCGACGTAGACCCTGTAGGAGCCTGCATCGGAGCGCGGGGATCGCGGATTCAGGTAGTAGTCAACGAATTGCGCGGCGAAAAAATCGACGTGATCCGCTGGTCTCCAGACCCAGCAACTTATATTGCTAACGCTCTGAGTCCCGCTAGAGTAGATGAAGTGCGTTTAGTTGCTCCAGAAGGCAGGAGAGCTCACATTTTGGTCGCTGAAGACCAACTGAGTCTTGCCATTGGCAAAGAAGGTCAGAACGTCCGCCTCGCAGCCCGCCTCACCGGTTGGAAAATCGATATCAAAGATATTGCTAAGTACGATCGCGCCGCCGAAGACAGCAAATTGGCAGCAGAAGCAACTAGGCTCGAAGAACTAGCAGACGACTACGACGACGAGGAAGCAGGCGACTACGACGAGGAAACCGCAGAATTTGAGGAAGAGGAGGCAGCCGCCACGGAGGAAACCGAAGCCGCTGTTTAAAAACAGTGACATTTACCGAAGAAGAATTCAGAATTCAACAGCCAGAATCCAGAATGGGTTCTGTGCGACAGGATGGAGGATCGAGGTTGAAAGTCCCCGATTTTAATCGTGGAACACAAAAAATTCTTTCCGTGACCCTTACCCCTGACTAGAGGCATGGCGTATTTTGAATTCTGAATTCTGTCTTCTGACTCCTTGTCATAAGATTTTCTCTCTTCGGGAGACAAGGAGGACTTGTCCTCTACTCCCCCCTCTCCCCCTACTCCCCCTCTGACAAGAAATGAAACCGAACTACCGGTGCTGTGCAAGTTGTCGAAAAATAGCTCCAAAGGAAGCTTTTTGGCGAGTAGTCAGGCTCTATCCTTCTCATCAGGTACAATTAGATCGTGGCATGGGCCGTTCTGCTTACCTTTGTCGGGAATCAGAATGCCTCAAAGCAGCTCAGAAAAAAAATCGACTTGGGCGATCGCTCAAAGCGCCTGTGTCTGACGAACTGTACCAAACACTTTGGCAGCGTTTAGCCACATCTGACTGTACATCTTACTCTGGCTCACCCGGATGAAAAACCGACAATAGTTCGGCATCGACTGTATAAACCCTCTTGGCAGCCCTACCAGTAATTACCGGTAGCGCCAGCTATAAAACCCCAATCCGATCTGCCCACCAGTCTGGAAAGATTTGTGTCAGATTAGATAAGGGTAGGGTACTAGCAGAGGTATCCTCAAGGTGGAAAGGCAAACTTTGAAGCTTGAGAGAGTGGGTTTTGCCAAAACTCAGACTTCGGAGTTCCAAGTTCCCAAACAGACTTGAGAATTCTTCAACCGCAGACTTCAGCGAGTTGCATCTTTTAGATAAAATTGCTGAGCGAGTACCAAAACCCCGATTCCTGACACTGAATCAATCACACCGAATGATGTCGTCATTAGCACAAAAAATCACAATGTAAAAACTGGTTGGCATAAAAGAGGGCAGAGTGGATGAACAACGGCAAAGTAAGAATTTACGAATTATCACGGGAACTAAATTTGGATAATAAAGACATCTTGGCAGTATGCGAGCGGCTCAATATTTCAGTCAAGAGCCACAGCAGCACAATTACAGAATCAGAAGCAGAGCGCATTCGCAAAACGGCGGAAAAATACGTAGCCAGTAGCCACTCTTCCCCCGGCAAGCCAGCTCCACCCGAAAGAGCAGCAGCGCCATCTAGAGAATCTGGCCCTCACCCTAACGACCAACAAAAAAAGCAGCAAATTTTAGAAATACGCAGTCCAAAAGTACGCCCGGCTGGTGCTTCCTCCCAGCCTGCAGGCAACGAGGAGAACAAAAACCAGCCTGCGGCAACCGTGGCAACTCCTCCCAAGTCGCCTGCAGCTCAACAACTCCAGCCTCCAGCTAAACCGAATATCAATCGACCTGTACTGTCGAAGCCAAATGTCGCTGTGTCGGCGGCTCCGTCAGAAATAGTGTCGGAAACAGTTTCGGAAACTGTTTCGGAAACTGTAGGTGCGATCGCCCCGGAAACAACCGCTCAGGCTCAGGCACCTACAGCACCTCAACCGCCGTCGGAAAAGGCTCCCGAACGCACCAAGCAACCGCCGATCGCCCCTCCCGCGCCGTCGGCAAAACTCACGTCGCCGCCAGTCAGAGGGGCGTCCGATTCCGCTAGCCGTACCCCACAAAATCTGGGGAACAAGCCGGTACTCAAACTTGCAAAAACCGAGCAAGAGCAATCAGGACAGTCAGAAACTCTGGAAGCGCCGGCTAAACCGAGTCGCCCCAGCAGACCTGCACCGGGATCGGCTACCGAATCTCGCGACGCGCAAAGACCGCGCCGGGAAGGCGCTGGTGGCCCAGTCAAAACTCCACTTGCCGATCGACCCCAGCCCGGTGGCCCGCGCCGGAGCCTTGCCCCCGCAACTTCAGCTACCGGGCTGCGTAGCCGCGGCGGTGACACCGGAGCCGCAGGGGATGACACTGATGACAATGAAGAAGATAATACGCCGTTGCTGGGGATTACTCTCCTCGAAAGGCCCTCTCTCCCTCGTCCTGCCAAAAAGACATCGGTCATTTGGGAAGAAGATGATGACGAAAACTCAGATGCTGCCAAAGCTGCTAAGGCTGTTAAGGCAAAACGTTCTCGCCTCAAACCAATAGATGAGGATGACGACGACTTAGAAAACGGCTTGGATATGCCAGCACCAGTCACGGTCAGCCTGTCCCTAGCCCGCCCAGCTAAAGCGAAGTCACAAGCAGCACCCAAGTCAACACCAACTCCGGGCGCACCCGGAAGCAGTGGAAAAAATAAAAGACCGGGCCCTTCTCACGATAAAAGTTCTTCTTCTAGTTCTAGTGGGGGACGGGGCAACCGGGGCAAAACAGCCGAAGCTAAGGTAGAACGTCCAGAAAAGCTGCTGCTGAGCAGACCGATGACCGTTCAGGAACTAGCAATTACTTTGGCAGTTCCCGAAACCGAAATTATTAAGCGGCTGTTCTCTAAAGGAATTGCGGTAAATATTACCGAAACCCTGGACATTCCAGCGGTGAGGATGGTAGCCGAAGAAATGGGCGTAGAGGTGGAAACCCCAGAAAAAGTAGCGCCAGCTATCAAAGTGATCGAGATGCTGGACGCAGCGGATTTGGAATACCTCGAACGCCGTCCGCCAGTCGTAACGATTATGGGTCACGTGGATCACGGTAAAACTACCTTGCTCGACTCGATCCGCAAAACCAAGGTGGCTCAGGGAGAAGCTGGGGGCATTACCCAGCACATCGGTGCTTACCACGTAGATGTGGTACACGAAGGCAAGAGCCAGCAGGTGGTATTTTTGGATACGCCCGGTCACGAAGCCTTTACAGCGATGCGGGCTCGGGGAACACGGGTTACGGACATCGCCATCTTGGTGGTGGCGGCGGACGACGGCGTGCGACCCCAGACAATTGAAGCGATCAGCCACGCGAAAGCGGCGAAAGTGCCAATTGTTGTGGCTATCAATAAAGTTGACAAGGAGGGTGCTCAGCCGGAACGGGTGAAGCAAGAGCTTACTGAGTACGGCTTGGTCGCAGATGACTGGGGCGGTGATATCACGATGGTTCCAGTCAGCGCTATCCGTGGCGAAAACCTGGATACTCTGTTGGAAATGATTCTGACAGTGGCGGAAATGGAAGACCTCAACGCCAACCCGCACCGACCGGCTAAGGGTACTGTGATTGAAGCTCACCTCGACAAGGCAAGGGGGCCTGTGGCAACTCTGCTGGTGCAGAACGGCACTCTGCGAGTGGGCGATATTGTGGTCGCAGGCTCGGCTCTGGGCAAGGTGCGCGCCATGATCGATGACCGGGGCGATCGCGTAGAGCACGCAACTCCATCCTTCGCGGTGGAAGTGCTAGGGCTGCGGGAAGTTCCTCGCGCCGGAGACGAGTTTGATGTCTTCGCAAACGAAAAAGAAGCGGCAGCGATCGCCTCTGGAAGAGCTACATCCCAACGAGATTCCCGCCTGCTGCAAGGCGGCCGGATCAGCCTCAGCGGCTTCTCTCAACAAGCTAAGGAAGGCGTTCTCAAGGAACTCAACTTGATCTTGAAGGCAGATGTCCAAGGCTCCCTCGAAGCAATTGTCGGCGCTCTGACTCAACTTCCTCAAAAAGAAGTTCAACTCCGACTGCTGCTATCTGCTCCTGGGGAAATTACCGAAACGGATATTGACCTCGCTGCAGCCAGTAATGCTGTAATTATCGGGTTCAATACTACTCTCGCCACCGACGCTCGCCTCGCGGCAGACCAAGCTGGCGTAGACGTGCGGGAATACAGCATCATCTACAACCTCTTGGATGACATTCAAGGGGCGATGGAAGGCCTGCTGGAACCCGAATTGGTGGAAGAACCTTTGGGTCAAGTCGAAGTACGCGCTGTCTTCGCGATCGGTCGCGGGGCTGTGGCTGGATGTATGGTACTCTCTGGCAAAGTCATCCGTAACTGTAAGGTGCGGGTGCGCCGGGGTAACAATGTCGTTTACGAAGGTGTCCTCGACTCCCTCAAACGGATGAAGGAAGATGCCAAGGAAGTCAATGCTGGCTTTGAATGCGGCATTTCCTTGAGCGGGTTTAGCGACTGGGCGGATGGCGATATTATTGAAGCCTACCGGATGGTTACTAAGCGCCGGACTCTCTCTCAATAGTTTTGAGTTGTGAGTGTTGAGTTGGAAGAGAAGTATTGAGTGAAGGCCACTAAATTGCCGATCGCTCGCAACTCTTCTCTTCACTCAATACTCCCAAACTCATCTGACAGTTGACAGTTGACAGTTGACCGAAAGAAGAAGGAATTAAGAACTTCCTAATCGTCTTTACCCTTGCTTAAAATTTAAAATTCGCTCGCTCAAATAAGACTTACCGAAATAAACCAGATTTCTGCTTGTAAGTCCTCGGTTTGATAGCTAAATATTTACTCCTAGCATCGGATTTCAGAGTCAAGAGTGCATCCCAAAATCTCAAAATCCAAGATTCAAAACTCCTAATTCATAACTCATAATTATTTAAAGTGCGTTCTTTTTGGTCAGATCCTTTTTTGTGGATTCACCTTTCTGGGGCGGCTACACTGCCGATTTTCCTGGGACTGTGCTTGCTGGGACTCGCAGTGGGTTCTCCCCTGCTCCCTGTCTGGTTAGAAATATTTTTAGTGGCTGTAGCCGGTATTGTTCCTGTGCTGTGGATGCAGTGGTTCCGCCCTTTTTACATTTTTAGTATTTTAGTTGTGGCGGTGAAACCGCAGAATTTAACTTCTTTGCAGCAGCGGATTCTGACTCGGTTTAAAACTAAGTTAAATCAAGGACTCGCTCTTTTTGTCGCTGTTTTGCTGGCAATAATTTTGTGGCAACTCTACCGATTGGCTCCCCTCGCGGCTTCGGTGGCTCCCTTTCCTCCTTCCTGGCGGTGGGCTGGATTGTTGTTGGCAGTTGCTGCTTTTTTAGCTAGCAATTTGTTTTTGCAGGTGTCTGCTAGTGTGATGGCGGTTTTGCTGACGCCGGAATCAGAATTTGCAGCGACAAAACCTCATGTTTTAGAAAAAATTCGGCAGGATTTTACGATCGCCCCTTGGCAAGTCGATCGACTTTTGCCGGCTTTGGCAGCCGAGACAACTGCGGCTGTGGCTGCACCTGCAGAGTCAATTGGGCCAGCATCGGGCATAGGGAATTCGTCAGTTGGCAGTATTGTTAACCCAAAACCTGCTGACACCAACGGCGTTACATCTCTATCGGAACAGTCAAGCGAAAAAAAGTGAAATAAAAAATTAAGAGGGGGACAGTTGTAGTTTAAGCTACTTTAATTTGTACAGATGTATGCTGTACAAAAAATAGGTAAGGCCCCTCTTCGGATAGAGATTATTAATAGTCTTAATATTTAATTTTTAATCGCAGGTTGTGGATATTTTATGTTGGCTCTTTGGAGAGAAGAATCTATAATAGAAAGTGTCAAGGTCAGCTTTCAATCCTTACAGGGGATTAAAACAGAGGTATAACAATATGGCGAATTATCTACCGATCGCAGAAGAACCTCAAGCCGCAGAGGCGATCGAGCTGTGCGAAGATTCTGAAATCTGGGGCAGTCTCAAATCCGCGATCGGCGCAAGTTCAGGATTTCAACGCTGGCAGCTAGAACTCAATTTTGAGCGTCAGCAGCAAAATGCCACCATCGATCAGCAGGTTCGTTCCTATCTGCGGGAAACTTTAGAAACTTTGGCTTATTGAGTACCCTAAAACCAAATATTGTCACGGTTTGTGAATTTTACAGCCCAATTCTGCTGGCATCCCCTCCAATATGCTATGTGAGTGCCGACAGTGAGTGTCGAGAGTGAGTGTCGATCGCAACTTCGGATCTCAAATTGCAGGGGACAGTATTTCTCCTTACTTAGTCGGGATTAATTCCCGCATTCTAGTTACAACACACTCTCAGAAAAATCAAGAGAAAATTAGCCTGACACATCCCAGACAAAGCGACTGCGGCAGCTATCTATTGATCAGGCTGTTGGCTAAATTCTTTATAAGAATGCTGAACAAAAATAAAATTAACAGTGCTAGAGTGGCAGTACATCAAACCGTCCACATCAACCTGATTACAAACCTTTTGCACCGTAAGTCCTATTTAGTTTTCATTTTGTGTTCATTTTATGCAGAATCTGGTGTCCGCGCCTAGCAGCAACTTGGGGCCAAGTCAAATCCAAAGCTCGCTTGCGGGCGGAGGCTCCCATCTGAGCGCGCAAATCAGGAGAATTAGATAATTTTCGCAGTCCCTCCACCCAGGCATCCGTATCGTAGGGATCGAGAATTATGCCGTCAATACCATCACGCACCACACCGCCTCCTCCCATCGGCGAAGTAAGAATCGGCAAACCATGACCCATTGCTTCATAGATGACGAGTGCGCTACCTTCCTCAAGACTGGGAAAGGCAAAAAAGTCAGCTTTGCGATAGGCAAAACTGTAGTCAACAGCATAATCAAATTGAACTACATCAGGACGTTTCAGCCAATGACTGCAAGTTTGAGCGATCGCAGGCTCCATCGCTCCAAAAATTGTCAGCGTTCCCTTAATCCCAGCTAGCTCCCAAGCCTTCAAAAGCAAATGAACCCCTTTGCGAACGCAGGCAAAACCTAGGAAAAGGACGTTAACTTCATCCTGCGGCGGTTTTTGAGATTGATAATTGGGGAAACGATCGGGCCACCAACCTTCTGTCGTTACAAGTAGTTTCTCTTCAGGAACCCCGACTTCTTGAAACGATTTTGCTACTATCGGACTAGGACAAAACAGAAAATCAATTAGCTTGAGTTTTTCCTTTTCATCCTGAATATTTTCTGGAGTAATGCTGTGTTGAGGTTCCAATCCCAAGCGAGAGTAAGCATCGTCAAGGATTATCTTAGCTTCGCCTTGATAACTATTAACTCCCTCCAAAACAATGGGCTTGCTCTGCTTGTTAACCCTCTTTACAAAATCTAATGATATACCAGGCCACAAGTATGCCAGATCAAAATCTTTGAAATCTTTGAGAAAACGCTTCTCTGTCTTGATTATGGGAAGATTAGGGCTGCGGTAATATAGTTTTGTCAGAAATGACGGAATTGCTTCCACTACATTGGGGCCGCGACATTCGCGATCGCAACTCGGGACAACCATACGAGCCTTCAATTCAGGGCCTTGCCATTCTTTGCACACTGAAAAAAATACGTCGCTAATTCCTCGGTTTCGGGAATGTATTGGGAATAAAGCACTAAGTTTTAACATAGCATTAATTCTCTATTAACTCAAGTTTTTCGGCTTTCATCTAAACATTAGACTTCTTGAAAAATAACTAAGACGGGTTCTCCTGTCCATTTCACAAGAGTCATTTTTTTTGTGGGTGGGCGTCCCGCCTGCTCAATAAAGTGATAAAAAGGACTGTTGCAACAGGCCTATTCACATAGGAGAGGAGTGCTCAGTTTGTAGAGCTGTCTTGTTTTATCTTGTTTTATTTAAAAGCAGATTCCGTAACCTGAGAGTGATTGTACTGTAAAACGATAACATTTAAGTAAAATAACTGCCAAGGCCATAAAAACTAACAGAGCGTTGTGGAGTTAAAAAACATCCTAGTTGCTTTTATTAAAAAACAGCTAGGATGTTTTAATGACAACCTATTCCACGACTTTAGTCTGCTGTTGCCAAAACTGGACTTTTAGCTTTGCCGATCGCCAAACATTTTTTAACACCAGCAATTACATCTTCCACATCTGCATCTGTTAATTTTGCCGAAATCGGCAAGCTAACTGTATGCAGCCCGATGTACGCAGCATTCGGATAGTCTTCTGGCTGCCATCCAAACATTTCTTGATAGATAGGATGTTCCGGCATACTCATGTAATGTACCCCGACACCGATATTTTCAGCATTGATAGCGTTGAGAAACTCATCGCGGCTGATTCCTGCTTTGGCTTCATCTACCAGAATGGTGTACAGGTGATAAGCATGAATTGTATCCGGTTCGGGCTTGGCGGGCAAAGTAATCGGCAGATCCGCAAATGCTTCGTTGTAGCGCTGCCAAATCTGCTCCCGCCGCTGCCAATAAGGGGTGACTCGTTTCATTTGATGAATGCCGATCGCAGCTTGCAGATCCATCATATTGTATTTAAAACCGACCTCCACCACTTGGTAGTGCTTGTAACCCGAGTCTCCGAAGCGCTTCCAAGCATCTTTGCTCATACCGTGCAGCGCTAAAATTTTGAGCCTGTCGGCGTCTTCTTGACGGCCGGCCAGAATCATTCCTCCTTCGCCTGTCGTAATGTTTTTGGTGACATAAAAGCTGAAGCATCCGAAGTCGCCAAATGTGCCTGCTTTCCGCCCCTTGTACTCTGTTTCGATCGCGTGAGCACAGTCTTCGATTAACTTCAAGTTGTGACGGCGAGCAATCTCGCAAAGCGCATCCATATCGCAGGGACGACCTGCGAAGTGAACTGGCAAAATTGCCTTAGTTTTTGAAGTGATTTTAGCTTCGACTTGAGCCGGGTCAATATTCATTGTCACCGGATCTACATCCGCCAGTACCGGTGTTGCCCCGGCGTGGATGATCGCATTAACTGTAGCGCAAAAAGTCATGGGAGTAGTAATAACTTCATCCCCTGGTTGTAACGAAGCAGCGAGGATGCTCAAGTGCAGTGCCGCCGTACAGGAATTGACTGAAATCGCGTACTGGGAACCCTTGTAAGCTTTGAAGTCATTTTCAAAACTCATGACTTTAGGGCCTGTACCCAGCCAACCTGTTTTCATGGTTGACACCACTTCTTGAATTTCAGCATCTTCGATCGCCGGAGCGCCGAAAACCAAGAAACGGTCTTTTGAACGAATAGGATTGTTATTCATGTTGCTACTGTTACCCAGTAAGTAAAGTTGATCAAATGGAAGTGTTAATGAAGGCGGTATCAGCGTTTCTTATTTATTTTTTTAGCTCCATCTTGTTTGCTAATACCTTGTGTAATGGCATCTTTTGTATAACAAGCTTAGTAATGACCAGCCGTTTTTCCGCAAGCGCCTGACTATGACATAATTTATCTATTTTAAGATAGAGAATCTGCAATGTCCAGTAGATCGTATTTCAGTTTATGAGCGATACACAAGCTCTCGCCTGCATTTTATGTTTTAAATACTTTATTCAAAAAAAACACGGGTACTTCTCGCTTAACTTTTCGTCAACTGTCGAACATCTATCCCGATCTAGATTAGACAGCGAAGTTATCTAATTTTTGATTTTTGATTTTAGAATTAGGAATGACTGATTCCCGTCTGGTTTGGAGCTTGCCTGGAGTTAGATTTTTTTGTACTGGTGTAAAAATTAGGCAAATTTTGCACAAAAAAATGTAACTTTCCTGTAATTGATGCAGGTTCAGCAACATTCTGCGATCGCTCAAAGCAATCAACCGTCCTTGACCAAATCCACTACAATCTAGGCAAACGAATCTTGTTCAAAACGTCTTGCAGCCGTTCTGACACGCCGCCCAATTGTTCTGACAAAGCTACAAGTTTGCCGTAAGCTTCAACTAAACGATCACCCTCAACGTAAACTTCTGGATTGGGATAATTCTTCATCGCTTCCAGCAGTGTAATCTCGTTATCATTAGTTGCAGACAGCACCAATGCCTCGCGCAAAGCTTCTCGATTTGCATTCCCAGAAGGAGTGCGAATTACCTGACCCACTTCATCGAGAATTATTTCCCCAACCTTGCTGTTAAGCGTCCGATCCAAAAAGCTTTGACTGACTTTTACAGGCCTCGTCAGACTGTTGCGAACCGCTTCCGGGTCTTTTTTTGCATTTCCCAGCAGCATTTCTAACCCGGGCGACATTTTCCCAGTGTCTACAAAACTTTCTAATTCGCTGACTGGTAAAGTCATTCGGATCGCACTGTATTTGAGCACTACCTTTTCGGCAGCCACTGCAGCATTGCTGTAAAATACAATTCCCGCGCCTGCTGCTAAAAATAACGTCCACCGCCCTTTGAAAAATGATCGACCCATAGTAAAATCTCCCAACATCTTTTTCTACTTCGACTTTGACACATCTCATTAGTTACTGGACAGGCTAAGGTGTTCGGGAAATGCCAAATTATTCGATCGCCCCAGCACTTATACCATTTTAGATTTTAGATTTTAGATTTGCGAATGACTGATGGCGATCGTGGTTTTGATCACAAGTCTACAGTTGCATGATTTTTGGGAACTGGTATTACCTATATCGGATGCTAGGCAAAAAACTCGGTTCAGGGCGCTGCTACGGGCCTCTCTGTACGCGGTGCACACCCTACGGATAACACTCAACCATTCAGTTTGGCGACTGCGATTCAACCGTCAACCGTCAACCGTCAACAATCACCGACAGTGCAACCTGAATTGATAGGATTCTCTCTCCCAAGCTCCCGATCATAGAAAAATGCCTAACGCCAGCTCTTCTATCAGTGAAGGCTGGCGCTGGGCTTAAATTTATTTTATATATTTAGGGTCTTTATGAAAGCTGACCCCAATTGAACAAATTACAAGCGGTTTATGATTAGGGCCTTTAAATGTGCTGACCCCAATTGAAGCCACATTACTAGTATTACAGGGATCGCTGGCAAACCACGATTTCATAATAATTTCTTTATATTTATAACTTTTCCTTGCCTCAGATAGATTTTTGTCTCGATTTGTAAAATTTTGTTACTTAGGCTTGGGGGATCGGCCCTCGGCGCGCTGCTCCCAGCGAAACAGGAACACCATCAGGGCCACCACTCCGACTTGGAGGGCAAAATTAGGCAAAGCAGAACCAATTTCCCGGCCAGAGGCAATTTTAGCGAGGAAAACCAAGCCGCCGATAAAGCCCGAAGCGCCACAAGCTACGTAAACAAACTGTCGCAGAGGCCGGTAGGGAGTGGCCATTTCTGCAGTTAAACGATCGTATTGTTGGCGGCTGAGGTTGCGGGGGTTTTTTGGGATGTTTGTGCGATCGTCCGAATTGGGGGCTGGCATAGATTTAGAAAATGAGTAAATTAGGATGGAGCCACAAAAACCCGATTTTTACCAAAAATCCTCTGGCTGAGGTGGCCAATACGGTCGAAAAACCTGGTTTTTGGTACTGTGGGCGCAAGTCGAGTGAATATTAGACTACAACAAATATCTCACAACTGCCAAAATAAATCACCGCTGAATCCAAAGCACAACTGTCTGCAAACAGCCGACAAAAACGCCCAAAATCCCTCCTAAATTTACAATTCCCTGTAACTCGCTTTTGACAATTCCCTGAATTGCTAACTCCAACTCTTCAGGAGAAGTACCTTTTACTCGATCAACAATCACTTGGTCAATATTCAAAATCGGGATAGCCTGAGCTACAATATTTTCTAAATCCCGCTCTAAATAACGCTCTAAAACCAAAGCCAGTTCTTGGCTGACAATTCCGAGGGAAGCGTTCATCACCGCTGAAGTCTGCAATCGATTGAGAAGCAACCGCGAAATATTTTCCCAGTCAATAGATTTGGTCAACCCCTCAAGTACGTCTGTACCCCGCTGTTGAACGTAGCTGCGAACGCTGTCGCGCATAGTTTTTCGCAACTGTCTCACAGTCGAAACCGGTAAATTTTGCATCGACAAATTTTGCAACCATTCCTGAATTCGCCCGCGAATTCCCAAAGAAATAGTTAACTCTGCTAAGCGCTGATTTGTGGCTTCTCTGTCATCCAGACAAAAAGTCCGCAGCCGAGTTAAAGTGTTCCGCAAACCAAACAAATTTGCTACTACCCAATAAGTGCCGCTGGTTTTTTCTCGAAACCCTTCATCGATAATCGAAATATTGCGATCCGTCAAAAAGTCAATTAAAGCCTGCCGCAGCACTTCCGGGGGTATTACTACCTGCAACAACCACTCAGCAAGCTGAGCTGCCTGAGATTCCGTAAGCTGAATCTCCAGCAAAACTTGATCAAAAATTTGATTAAGCTGAGCTTCTAAAAAATCTTCCCGGCGCGCCAGAACTTTGAGAATTCGCGGCACAGATTCCCCCAGCAAATCTCGCAGAATGTTAGCGAGAATTTTAGCGGTTTTTTGCTCTGCGTCTGCTTTTACCTGATCCAGCGCCAACTGCAACAACCAGAGAATCACCGACTGCATCCGCTCGGTTTGCAGGAGGCGGCGAGCTAAGTTTTGCAGTTCCTGTGGCGTCAGCAGCGAACCCATAATTGTGTCGGAAATTCGCTTTGCTAAACGCTCTTGGTTGCGGGGGATCAAGCCTGGAGTGAAAGGCAACTTCCGCCCTTTGATGTAAATAGCTCGATACGGGCGGAACAGCATTTTGATAGCTATATCGTTAGTGAAATAGCCAATAATTCCTCCCACTACAGGTGGGGCCAACAACAGCCAAATGTCAGAGGGATTCATCAATAATGGGGAATTGGGAATTGTTGATTGTTGATTGTTGATTGTTGACTGTTAACTGTTGACAACTGACAACAGTCAACTGACTAATACCAATACTCCCATCATAGCTCCGGCAATCGGGTAGTGGGTGGCGGTGGCAAATCCGGCTTTGTTGGCGATCGCGACTTGCTCCTGGCCGATCGGGAATTTTTCTAAACTAGGATTAATGTAAGCATATTCTTGAGTCATGCCAAATTGCTGAGCAATGGGCACTACGAGAGTGTCTAGATAAAACTGCTGAAAGCTCCGCATTAGGGAATTGCTGGGGCGGTGGAGGTCGAGAATAGCGGCTTTTGCACCGGGTTTGAGCACGCGGTGCAATTCCTGAAGACTGCGGGGGATGTCAGTCACGTTACGCAGCCCGTAACCCATGGTGGCGCAGTCGAAGTAATTGTCAGCAAAAGGCAAGTCTAGGGCGTCAGCTTCTACCCAGGAAATGGGACTGCCAGGGGTAAGAAAAGGTCGATCGCGCCTGGCCGCCACTGCCAATTGTTCGGGGGAAAAATCTACTCCAAATACGCAACCGGTGGGCCCTGCTTGTTTGGCCAGCAACAAAGCTAGATCCCCGCTACCGCAGCACAAATCTAAACAAGTATTTCCGGGGCCAGCACTGCTCCATTTCACCGCCATTTGCTTCCAAATCCGGTGTTGCCCAAAGCTCAACCAGTCGTTCAACTGGTTGTAAACTGGTGCAATTCGATTAAATATAGTTTTAATTTCTTCGGCGTTATTAGTCATTAGTCATTGGTCATTGGTAATGGGTGATTAGTGATTGGTGATTAGTGATTGGTGATTAGTGATTGGTGATTAGTGATTGGTGATTGGTCAGCCGGAAAGAATAATTAATCCGTCCATTCATGTCATGCTGTCGCCAGTCATTAATGCTTTTTTATTTGTTAGCAATCGGTAATCTTTTGTCTAGAATCATTGGTTTGCTATCATTTTCGACTCAAGACTGAGAGCCGACTGATGACTAAGGACTAAGGACTAAGGACTAAGGACTAATGACTGATGACTGATGACTAATGACTAATGACCCTGAAAACTCGTCAATACCAAAGCAACTTCTTGAGCGGCGAGGTGAACTGTTGTGAGTTCGTCGGGGCGCAGGGAACAAGGTTGCTTCCACTGCATGGAAATCAGGGCGATTGATCGACCTTTGTGACTCACCGGGATGCTGAGGTGAGCTTGAATGCCGGATTTCTGATAGTGCGGCAGACTCGCTAGGTTTGTGTCGTTGCCAATATTCACAGCACCCTGAATAGTTTGAGAGGCGATTGCCTCTCGAACCAGAGGGTCATCTGCCAACCAATTTTCCACAGTTGAACCCGTGGTGTGAGTGCCTTGAACCGGTATTAAAACATTTTCTTCCACCAGTTGCAAAATGCAAGAGTCCGCCAAAAAATTATCACTTATAGCAGTAGCAATTGGATCTAAACTTGCTTCCAAACTCGGATAATCCACAGCCGTTTGCATGATTGTTGCTAACAGTTGTATTTGAGTTTGGGCGCGATCCAATTCCTCAGTCCGCTGCTTGAGAATTTCATAAGTCTCGGCCGCCTTTTGCACCACCATTTTCAGTTCGTTCGGGTCCCAAGGCTTGGTGATATACTTGTAAACCTGTCCTGAGTTAATCGCATCCACCAAGTCTTCAATGTCCGTAAAACCAGTCAAGATAATTCTGACCGTATTCGGAAACTGGGGTACGGTTTTGCTCAAAAACTCCGTTCCCTTCATTTCGGGCATCCGCTGGTCGGAAATAATCACGGCGACCTCGCCTTCGATGCCGAGGACTTCCAAGGCGCGAATTCCGCTCTCAGCTTTGAGCACGTTAAAATCTCGTCGGAAAGTGCGGTAGAGTAAATCCAGATTGTCTGGTTCGTCGTCTACTACCAGCATTTTGGGCTTTTTCGGTCTGTGTAGGGTCATGAGCTGGCGTTTAATTTGATCTAGCTCTGAAATGGCATTATCCATAACAATACGATAAACTCCCCTTTGTAAATTTAGGCGAGCAACTATTCTGTAACAATAGTCTCATAACTCACTTACTATTAATCTATCGCTCTGCCGCGACACGAGCCTTGCCGGTATCCAATCACACATAACTTAGCGCTAGTTTTTGATTCAATTATGACTGATACACCGCAAGATTCCTCCTCTCCTGCATCTGCACCCTCCACCAATGCTGTGGATGCCGAAAAGTTAATTCGATCGCTCCGCCGAAAAGAAGGCACTTGGGTAGAGTGGGGACAGGCCTGCACTGCACTGCTAAAAGCTGGCTACAACTCTCAAAGGATTTTTGAAGAAACTGGTTTTGAGCCAATTCAGCAAAATCAAGTAAGCGTCGCAGCCCAAGTCTACACCAGCATGGTAAATGCTGGGGCTTCAGAGGAAGTTCGATCGCACTTTTTGGGCAAAGGTAGTGATATCTTATACGAGTTTCGGATTCTCTCTCAAGTAGAGCGTGCCGGGGCGGCTGCTTTGATGCTAACCCACAATTTGGATGTTGACGATGCTCGCCAAGTTGCTAAAGCGATCAAGGAGTTTTCGCACTTCGGGAGTCTCCCCCAAGGGTTCACAGACACTCCCGGCGATGCTATGGCTTACCAATGCTGGCAATTGGCGAGACAGAAAAGCGATTTGCAAGAGCGATCGCGCTTAATTGCTCGCGGTTTAAAATTAGCTAGCAGCCAAAGCGCTAGGGCGCAAATCGAGCAGTTGCTCGTTGATTTTACCGTAGTTTCGAGACGGGAAGCGCCCCGCTTGCCCGTCTACCGACTCGATACCGAGGAACAATTGCCCCGCGTTGTCCCGGTTGTGGGCAAATTGCCGCTTTCTACGAGAGATTTGCTGGCAGTGCCTTTACCGGAGGAAATCGAGCCGTTCCGAATGGTAAAATTTTCGGGAGCCGGAGCTTGGGTGGCGATTCCCGGATGGCAGGTAATTTTGAACGCTGAAGATCCGGTGGCGGTTTTGGGAATGAGCGATAAATTGCCGGTACCGCTGCAAGGCAAAGTTGAAGAAGTTTTGATTATTGCCGATCGAGCCCAAAGACAGTGGGATGCTGAGAGTTATTTCCTCGCCGATAACGCGGGCAATTTAGAACTGCAGTGGTTTGAACAATCCCCGAATTTTTCCCTATTGGGGCGAGTTGTGCTGGTGATGCGGCCCAAAAAGATTGTGGATGAAGACTATACCAAAGATGGATGGCAAATTGATGATTAGTCAGTTCTCAGTTGACTGTTGACTGTTGGCAGTTGGCAGTTGTCGTTGGTTTTAAGAACCGGTTTTCCGGCCGTTCCACAATACATAAATTTTACGTGGGTGGACTGACTACTGACTAATGACTACTGACTACTGACTAATGACTACTGACTACTGAGGCGGTTTCGGTTCTTGAATTGTCGGAACAGAATCCTGTTTCTTAAATCGATTAAAGCCGTAAACCGCAGCCCCAATTAACAGCAAATAAGGACTGTAAGCCAACAGCCAAATACCCAAAGCAAAAAAACCGAGCGTTAATTCACCCACAGAATGAGTTGCTTTCCCCCAAGTTTCCTGCGCCCGCAAACCTAGAGAAGGTTCCTGAGTTTGTTGAGCCGAGACTGCTGCTTCTAGAGTTAAGCTAATAGTTGAATAGGCTACTTGATTTCGCAAACTTTTTAACTGAGCGTCAATGCGTTCGATCGACTCCCGAATGTTGCTCAACTCTTGAGAAGCTTTGAGCACATCGCCGACAGAACCCGATCGCTCCATAATTTTTAATACCATTTCCTCTGATTTGCGGAGGTTCCGCAGCCTAGCCTCGCTGTCAACTAATTGAGCGGTAACATCCTCAGCCGTCAGAGAACGGTTCTCTACAGTTCCGAGTTTTGCCAAAGTGTCTAAAGTAGTTTCTAACCGTTCTTGAGGCACGCGAATCTCCACAGACGCCGTTTGGCGGACACTGGAATCCGGCGGCTTTTGATTTTGGAAACCCAAGATATCGCCTTGCTGTTTTTCGACAATATTAGTAACAGATTTAGTGCTGGCGTCAATAGATTTGACAACTACGCTGAGTTGGGCTTTTTTAATCAGTTGGGGACGGGTTGCTGGAGTTTCTGCTGCTTTTTTTGATGCACCAGGAGTTTTTGACCTTTGGGCTGCTGGCTCCGGTGCTGGTGCCGATTGTGGAGCCGATGTGGCAAGTTGGTTTTCAGGGCTGCTGGGTGAACCTGCGCCGCCTGGAGCGCTGCTGGACGTTTGAGCTCCTCCGCAGCTAGGCAAAGCAATTGTTGAAGATAAAGTTAAGAATACCGCTACAGCAAAACGAGTTGTGCTGTTGTTGGCTGCGTGTGGGTTTGGCTTGGGCGGGGGGGAATTGATTTTGAGGTGAGTTTTCATTGGGGTGACTCCTATAAAAAAGGCTTGGGTATTGAATTTTATGCTTGTTTCAATTTAAGCTTCAATATATAGCGTTAGTTTAGCCGATACCGAAATGGAAACGGTAGAGGTTGAATACTTTGGGATTTTTAACCGCCGATAAACGCAGATGAACGCAGATGAAAGCCAATAAATATCGGTGTGATGACCGAAAACAATTTGGTCACAAGTCCCCGGATTCATCCGTGGAGCGAGAAAAAAGCTCCTCGCTCCCTATCGCCAGCCCCCGGATTTATGAGCTAGGTTGCTTTATTCAATCTAAAATCTAAAATCTAAAATCTAAAATCGATTGACGGTTCGGGATCTGGACATACGCGAGCGCAACTAAAGCAACTCGGTTTCTGATACCGTTTAAAAAGGCTGAACGCCACAAATATTTTTCTAATCTAAAATCTAAAATCTAAAATCTAAAATCTAAAATCGAATGACAGATGAATTTGATACTGATTTTATGCGATCGACAACCAAGATCGATCGCTCGGATGTAGCCTCAGCGCTTTCAGAATCAGGGGTTGCTGCAGTTTTGCGAGAACAAGCTTGCCTTAAAATTCGCGAAAGCTTGCGTGCGGGCCAGCAGGACATGGCGGATTGGCAAGGCGGCCCCCTTGCTGTTTCGGCGGTCCCAGGGGCCGGGAAGTCTACGGGAATGGCTGCTGCGTCGGCAATTGCGATCGCCCGCAACCAGCTTCACAACCGCCGCCAGTTAATTGTCGTGACATTTACGCGATCGGCTGCTGCTAATATTAAAGCTAAAATTCGGGAAAGATTGGCCCAATTGTCTTTATCTCAAGGCGGTTTTGCCGTGCACACTTTGCACGGTTTAGCTTTGAATATTGCGATGCGCCATCCTGATTTGTCGGGTTTAAATTTAGAAAATTCAACCTTAGTTACTCCAACTCAAAGTCACCGATTAATTCGCACCTGTGTAGAACTTTGGATTGCCGAAAATCCCCGCCGATATCAAGTTTTGTTGGAAGGACAGCAATTCGACGGAGAGGAAACGGAGAGGCTGCGGCGACAATCGGTTTTGCGGACGGAAATTTTGCCGCAGGTAGCTAAAACTGTGATTCACGAGGCGAAATCTTCTGGTTTGTTTCCCGAACAGTTGTTAGAAATGAGCGCTCTTGATACTGGGGATAGTTATGAGATTTTAGCAGTAGCTGGGGGTTTATATCAAAAATATCAGGCTTTGTTGAGGAGCCGGGAATTCATCGATTACGACGAAATGATTTTAGCCGCTTTGCGGGTGTTGGAAAATCCGAGGGCGAGGGCGATCGAGCAAAAGCAAGTATTTGCCGTTTTTGAGGACGAAGCGCAGGATTCGACACCTTTGCAAACTCGGCTTTTGGAAACATTGGCGATCGATCCCGAACATCCTACTTTACCTCCCAATTTTATCAGAGTTGGCGATCCAAATCAAGCGATTAATTCTACCTTCACTCCCGCCGACCCGATTTATTTTAACCAATTTTGCGATGAGTGCGAAGTGGAAAATAAGTTAGCGACAATGGACGGTGCAGGCCGCAGCACCCAAGTAATTATCGATGCCGCTAACTTTATGTTGCAATGGGTAAATAGCTCAAAATTAGCGGGAACAGAACAGCCTTTTCGCGACCAAACTATTAAGCCAGTACCCAGCGATGACCCGCAGCAAAATGCAAACCCTGCCCCCATTGGTCGCGGGTTAGAATTGCATACTCCCCGCGATATTTACCATACAATTGAGTTAATTGGCAAGCGGGTAATTGAGTTAGTAGAGGAATTTTTACCGACCGATTTTGAATGGGGCAGGGATGGCAAAGATATCGATTTAGGGGTAGAAGCGAGCGAGGGGGAAAATAGCGCCAAATTGCCGTTAGAGAATCTGAAATCGATGGCTATTTTGGTGCGGGAAAATAAACAAGGTAAGTTTATCAAAGAAGTGCTGGAAAATCCTAAAAAACACGGATTAAGCTTTGATTTGCGGAAATACGGGATTAAAATTGAGGATGTGGGAGAGCGGGACAGACATTCTCAAGTACCTTGGGAAATCTTAACACTGCTGCAATTCCTCGATCGCCCCCACTCTCCAGACTACCTGAAAGCAGCCTTAAAGATTTTGAGCGATCGACAACTGATTCCCAAACAAGACTACAATGCTTTTGCGACTAGCCCCGAGCAATTCCTTTACCCAGGCCCCCTAGACCCGCAGCAGTCAGACCCCGTTCGCAAATGCCGCTATTTTTGCTGCGGTTTGCTGCAAGCTAGCTTAGAACTGCCACCCTACCAAATCATTTCATTCTTAGCCTTAGCGCTGCAATACGACCAAACAGAATTAGCCACCGCCGACAAATTAGCAGAACGGGTAGCAATCCAAACAGCCGGCAACAATTCAATGCGTAATATTTTGGCCGTACTGAGCGAAATTGTCAGTTCTGAAAGATTTGAACCTGTGGATGCAGACGACAAAATAGAAGAACGCTATACCAGCAAAGGTCAACTAACAATTATTACCATGCACAAAGCTAAAGGATTGGATTGGGATTGCGTATTTTTGCCGTTTCTGCACGAACAAACCATCCCCGGAAATTTGCGAGTTTTGCCGCAAGCCCGATTTTTAGGAGATTTCACTTTAGCAGAGGTAGCGAGAGCACAAATTCGAGCAAGTTTGCACGAAAAATATCCTTTACCAAATCTAGGCGAAGCCTGGGAACAAGCAGGCTATTTGAAAACAGCAGAAGAGTTTCGACTGCTGTATGTGGCGATGACGCGAGCAAAAAGCTTGCTGTGGATGGCGGCGGAGAAAAAAGGGCCTTTTACTTGGAACAAACCAGAGAATTTACAGGAGCAAAAACCTTGTCCGATAATGCCTGTTTTGAAGCAGAGATTTCCGAGTAATGCGATATAAAAGAAGTAAGAAGTAATCAGTAATAAGTAGCTCGTTCCCTGCTCAACTCATGGGTGACAAGTTAAGCTGAAGTCCCCCCATTTGTTGCTGCGATTACTCAACAGTAAATATGTCGTGCCTCTATCTGTAATTCCTACTGCTCGACTATCGCTCGTTGCCCGATCGCCCTTAGCTCAAAATGGTGTTTCTGCCTTTAGGTAGAATCTTTCTCCCAACTGCGGATGCTCAAACGAAAGTTCCCGCGCGTGCAAGTGTAGCCGCTTCGCAGCAGCCCGACATCCGTAAAACCGATCGCCCAAAATCGGTATCCCCAACCCTCGAACATCCGCTGCATGAACCCTCAATTGATGCGTGCGTCCCGTCAGCGGCAAAAACTCGACGCGATCGCAATTTCCCTCCCTCGCCATTACCTCAAAGCGAGTAACACTGGGTTTTCCGCACTCCCAATTGACTTGCTGGTAAGGGCGATTTTCTGGATCGCCCCAAAGTGGGAGATCGATCGTCCCCGCATCAATTTTTACAGTACCCGAAAGCACCGCTTCATAAACTTTGTGAACCTGCTTTTTTGCAAATTGCTGCCTGAGTTGACTGCTAGTTTCTTTGTTCCGCGCCAATAGCAAAATCCCAGATGTTTCCCCATCTAAACGATGCACAACTGTCAAGTTTAAACTATCCGGTAACAAGTTACGCAAACGACTGAAAACACTATCTTGATTTTCCAGATAACGACCTGGAACTGACAGCAAGCCAGAGGGTTTATTGACCGCAACCAACCATTTGTCTTCATAAATAATCGGTAGCATTTGGGTAACGGGCAAGATGCCCGTTCCACAAGAAATATTATTGCTTGAGGGAAGTAGGAGTTGGGCTTCTAGCCCGCCCGTAAAACCCTTATCCATATTAGAAACAGTCGGATTTTGAGCCAATCCTGACAGCAAAAAACCCATCAACGGCTGACACCGATCGCCACAAGCGCCATAAAATTCTTCCTGAATCTTATCGCCCGATGGTGGCCCCCACCAAAACTCAGCCATTGCCAGCGGTTTCAGATTGTTTACTGCCGCGCAGTGGAGCAATTTTGGCGCGCAACAGTCGCCGGTCCCCGTCGGAATAGAATTGGTTGGCATTAATGAGGAGATCGATCGCGATTTTCCCAAAAAATTGACCAGAGTGTAAGCCGCGTGCATTTGCGTCTGAAGTTCGCGGGAAAGTTCTTTTCGCCGCTGTTTCAGCGCCTGCATCCGCCGATCCGCAGCTTCAATTAATTGTTTTAGTGGCTGCAATGTTTCATCGCGCTGCCGTTTCAATTGTCTGCGTTCAATTTTCTCCAAACGGCTTTCTTGATTCAGTTGTTCCAGGGCAATTTCTAGTGTTTCTGCTGCGAGAGTTTGACACAGTAACTGGCGTTTTTCGTCTCGCAGCAGCTTGCAATTGCGATGCCGATCGCTCAAAACTTGCAATTGCACTTCAAACTCCCGACATAAGGCTGCATACTCTTGTCGCTGCGGGAGTTGATTCAATGCAATAAGTTCCTGTTTCATCGCCTCCAATTGAGTTAACGTGCGGGCTTCCTCAAAAGCAACACGATCTCGTCCCGGAATCGGTGGCACCCACCCCTCAACAATGCTGCAACCATTCAGCAGCCCGGAAAATGCTTTGAGTATCCCCTGTTCCCCCGAAGGCATCTCCACCAGTAATATGCCGTACATCTTCCCCTCGCGATCGTAGGCATCGTCAGCCGCCAGGTACTGCATCAAACCCCGCGCGAGATCCTCGGACATTCGAGTGCGCGGCAGTCTCAGCAGCTCGCCAGTTTGAGGACAACGGCCTTCGTACCAATAATTCGGGCGCGAGTCGATCGACTCCCAATCACAGCCCGTGAAATCTAAAAGCGCGTGCAACTCTAGCATCTTAAATTTGGTTTTAAACCTGAATGAGGACATTATGTGCTTGTGTCCTGACCGAAAGCATCGAGGATACAAGCCCCCGGATTCATCCGTGGAGAAATAAAAAACGTGTATCCGATGAAACTTGCCCCCCGAATTTATCCGTGGGGTCAATGCTTCAATCTAAACTCTAAAATCTCAAATCTCAAATCTCAAATCGATTGACCCCGCCCAAAAACGGATACAAGTTTCCGAGACTCGTCGTGGAGAGATCAAAATTTTAGACTCTGGTTCAAGCTCCCAGATTCATCTGTGGGGTCAATCGAAAATCGAAAATCGAAAATCGACTGACCGTATTTTACAGCGGTGTACCGAAAGTGGGAACGGTGCATAATTTTATACCTACTCGAATTAAGTAAAAATGATGTGTCGCACCAAGCCTGATATGCTAAATTTGTTTCCAAACAGCAGCGAGATTAAGAAAAGCATAAGTTAATATATAAGACCGCAAGCTTGTTATCCCACTAAATTTTTTATGTGAAAGGCGTATGCCAGACCTCTCGACTTCGGCTACAGAAAACTCCTCAAACCCCCAACCAGCTCTGCTGCCGCCGATTTTAAGAATTTTGGCAGCATTTCCAGATTACGATCGGGGCAATAGATTGTACGCAGCAGGAAGGTACGAAGCGGCAGTCATTTGCTACGGAAAAGCCGTTCAAATTAAGCCGGACTGGGCCCGGGCGTGGCTGAATCTGGGCAAAGCTTACAAGCAACTGCACTCCTACGCAGAAACCGTAGCCTGCGCCGATCGAGCTACAGCAATTAATCCCGAAGAATACTGGGCTTGGATGCTGCGCGGGACAGGGCTGTTAAGTTTGCAAAATCACTCAGAAGCGATCGCGGCTTTCGACACTGCAATTCAAATCAATTCAGAAAAGCACGAAGCTTGGTATCAGCGGGGCAGAGTTTTAGAGGAATTGCAGCAGTGGGATGCAGCCGCAAGCTGTTACAAAAAAGCAACCCAACTTCATCCGAATTTGCCCGCCATGTGGTATCGGCAAGGCAACGTGTTGGTTCAAGCGGAGCGCTACCCTGAAGCCGTGGCCGCTTTCGAGCGCGCGCTGAAACTGGTCCCGACAAATTGGGAAGCTTGGCTGAACCGAGGTTTGGCTTTGATGAAGGCCGAACGCTACGCTGAAGCGGTAACTTCTTACGATCGCGCCATTCAACTGCAACCACAAAATAGTCTGGCTTGGTTCAATCGGGGCATTGCTTCAGCAAAATTGCACAAATATTCAGAAGCGGTGACAGCTTACGATCGCGTACTGCAAATGCAACCGAACGACTGCGAAGCTTGGTTTTATAAAGGAATGGCCCTCAAACACCAGTGGGCCGACGCAGCAATTGCTTGTTTCGATCGGGCAATTCAAATTAATTCTTTTTATCCTGAAGCATGGATCGGGCGCGGTCAAACACTGTCAGAATCGAGAGATTTTGAAGGGGCGATCGCTGCTTTTGACCAAGCCGTTCAAATTAATCCGAATTTTCCCGAAGCTTGGCTGGGTAGAGGCATCGCTCTGGCCGGATTGGAACGCTACAAAGAGGCAATTATCGCTTACAGCAATGCCCTACAAATTGAAGGTAATTTTCTAGAAGCTTGGAACTTGCGAGGCGAAGCTCTGGAAAAATTGCAGCAATACGAAGAAGCGATCGCCTGTTTTGATAAAGTAATCTCTCTGACTTCAGAAGCAGAAATTACATCAAAAGTAGGGTTGCAGCAAGGCGCAGCGCTGGAAAAATTGCAGCGTTACGAAGAAGCCGTCGCAGCTTACAACCGCGTACTTAAAATCGTGCCCGACAATTTTGAAGCTTGGTTGAAACGCGGCAACGCTTTGTCAAAATTGCAGCAGTACGAACAAGCTCTAGCATCATACGATCGAGCAATTACTGTCTGGCCGGATAACTATCAAGGCTGGGTACAGCGAGGTCTGATTCTAGGGGAAATGCAGAACTATTCCCAAGCACTCGTCGCTTTTGACCAAGTGATTCAACTCAAGCCAGACAACTGGGAAGCTTGGGCGCAGCGGGGCGACGTTTTGCAAAAATTGCAGCGAACTCAAGATGCTATTAGCTCTTACGGAGTCGCCCTCGAAATCAAACCCGATTACTACGAAGCTTTAGTCAGTAGAGAAGAATTGAGACTCAAGGGCGCGATGTCAGGAAAGTGGTAAGGGGAAATTGACGAATAGTTTTGAGTTTGGAAATTGCTTTGTTCCTCGTAATATCGCGCTGGGGTAAAGTTTGAACTATTTAACTTAAAACTAAAAACTTTCCGTCTTCTCTCTCCCTCTGCCTTCTCTGCGCCCTCTGCTGTTGATAAAAACATCTAATTCCCACAGCAATTAGTATTGCTATATCCGGCAGAATATCAGCTCATAATTAATGATATTCTGTCCCTTAAAATAACCTTAATTAAGTTGAAAATCAACGTAAAAAAGCTTTGAGTTGTTAACACCAATATTCAACAAAATTAAAATTGGGTGAATAAGGTGATTGGTAACGAACACTAGCGCAGACCGATTGAATCAATGGTTCAATCGAAGCAACTTGGTGAGCTGGGACATTATCCATGAAAACAACTGCACGCCTTTTAATTTCCTTACCAATTTCTATTACAGTGTGGTGAAATTATCGTGTTTTGAAAAAAATCCACCCATTCAGGCATTAAAGAAACTCACCCAGCCTGCTTAACCTAGCTCCCTAGAAACAATCCAAAAGAGCCGGAGACAACCTCTCCTCTAGCCTTTGTGGGTTATCTAAAGAAATAATTTCGACTTCATCTTAGATTGGCTTATGAATAATACAAAACTGCTTATCCTAGCCACGATGGGTTCATGGCGGTACTATCAAATTGGTTGGTAGTTTTATACAGTTCGTATTGCCCTTTTGCTGCCGCCTCGCGAGTGCGATTCAGCATTGCTGCAACTTGTGCTCGATCCATCGGCTTAAACGTGCGAGCCGCCTCAAACGCTTGATCGAGGAGTTGCATACTATCAATGCCAGTAATCACGACTGAAGTAGGCAGATTCATCGCATAGTGGAGACATTCGATCGGGCTTACTGTATTGCTTCTAAGCACGTAGGGGTCGCCCATAGATTTCATCCCCAATACACCTATTTGGTTCTTCACCAGCACCGGCAGAACTTGTTGCTCAAAACTTCTAAAATGAGCGTCCATCACGTTCAGCGGCATCTGTACCGCGTCAAAACGGAAATTGTTTTGAGCGGCAATTTCCATCACTCGCAGGTGAACCAAAGGGTCTTTGTGTCCTGTAAACCCGATGTAGCGAATCTTGCCCGCCTTCTGCGCTTCTACTACCGCCTCCATAGCCCCGCCGGGAGCAAAAATGCGATCGGGGTCTTCCATCCGAATAATTTCGTGATGCTGCATTAGGTCAATGCGATCGGTCTGCAACGCTTTCAACGACTCGTCAATCTGCATCATCGCAGCGCCCTTGGTGCGGCCGTCAATCTTGGTCATCAGAAACACCTTTTGCCGGTAGCCATCCTTGAGGGCTGCACCCATCCAGCGGTGGCTGCGTCCGTTGTGATAGTCCCAGGAATTGTCCATGAAATTGATGCCACGGTCGATCGCACTGCGAATGAGCTTAATACTTTCTTGCTCCTCTCGAAGGCGTCCGATATGGTGTCCCCCCAAGCCAATTGCAGACACTCGCTCTCCTGTGCGTCCCAGCGTCCTGTAACTCATCTCGCCGCTTTGGGTTTGACCTTGGGCAACTGCACTTTCAGCGTCTAGTTGGATCGGTTCATCTTGAGCTAACAAAGGTTTGAAAAACCCTTCGGAAGCTGCCAGCCCTGCTGCAACCAAACCCGAAGCAGAAGTTACTTTTAACAAATTGCGTCTGCTGATATTCATAAATGCCTTCTTCAAGAAACTACTAGGACTCACTGACCGCTTCGCTGCACTAAAGAGTTTTGAATTGTCAATTTAAGATGTCTCCAAATCCTGAGTGCAGTCCGGCTGCAACTTCCCCAACCGCCTACTTTGCCTAATCAATAGTAATGATGAAATTTCTAGTTTTAAGAGCTACTAGACCCGCCATTGAAGGCTTTTAACTCAATAGCATCGTGACTGCAAAACAGGCGCACATCTTTACTATGCTGCACCGATAATGCGTGCAGCCGGCCTTGATTGAGCAACCGATCCTTGCGATCGACCTCCATCATCCATTGGTAGGCGCGCAAACCGGGTGTGCAGCGTCGGTTAGTGGCATCCATCTCGTGTCGGTAGAAATAGGCATCGCCTGCGTGCAGGAGCCAGCCCTCGGGTGTATCAATGGCAATGCCAGCATGACCGCGCGTGTGCCCCACCAACGGGATTAGCAAAATCTCCGGCGGCAACCCGTCGAGGTCGCGGACTGCTTCAAAACCGAACCAAGGTTCGCCACCCGCCGAATAGTATTTCCAGCGTTTGACTTCATCCCACTGCCCCGGACGATAGCGCCTTTTTGTGATGAAACCGTGCCGATCCTGTGCGGCATCGATTTCAGCCTGCATGACGTGTACCGTTGCTTCCGGGAAATCCTCTAGACCACCGGCATGATCAAAATCGAGGTGGGTTAGCACAATATGGCGCACATCGCTTGGTGAAAATCCGAGCTGTTCAATTTGATGGATCGCCGTGTACTTGCGCTCAAACTGGATGTTATTAAAATGGACGAAAAACGGGCTGAGCCGGGAGTAAGGGGACTTGATATCGCGCAATCCGAAGCCGGTATCGATCAGAACCAGTCCCTGATTCGTTTCAATGAGCAAACAGTGGCAGACGAGGTGAGCCGTCAGACCGCGACTAAAGCCATCGAAAAGCGCCCCTCCAATGGGACACATACAGCCACAATTGAGATGATGAATTTGCATAAATGTCCTGTACTAAATTACTTAGGCGGGAACCATTTATTCCTCAGTTCGCATCCAAGCCCGATGCTGCATAATGCCCTCGATGAACGCCTGAGAAAACTGTGCTAAATCGCCACTACTGGGAGAAGTAAACACCCTTTTATCGGCTGCAATCTTGCCATTATCTGCGATGTTTACATCCTTTAAATCTGCACATAAGAATAGTAAAACGGGCGGAAATTATTGGTTAGCAGAACCCGGTTCAGTAAGCTGGCGGTGCATTTCGGCATTAACCGTATCAGGCAAAACTTTGCTGGCGCTGGCCATAATTTTTGTCTTGATTGAACCGGCAATGATGTTGTCCTTACCGGCCATCAAGGCTTCAAATCCCTGCTTGGCAACCTCGGCTGGATCATCTTTCTTGTCGGCGCCCGCCTTTGTGTCGTCCATTCCCGCCCGATGGAAGAAGTTAGTATCGGTTGGGCCGGGCATGAGCGAGGTGACAGTTACACCTGTATCTTTTAACTCATTGCGGAGTCCTTCGGAAAACGAGTGGATGAAGGCTTTGGATGCTGCATAAACTGCCTCGAATGGCCCCGGCATTAGGGCGGCAATGGACGAAGTGAATAGAATCCGTCCCTGGCCGCGATCGACCATATCCTTGACTACTCGTTTAGCCAAATGCACAGACGAGACAACGTTGAGGTTAATCAAATTTAGTTCGTCCTTCAAGTCTGTCTCGCGGGCAAAGTCGCCACCGACGCCGACACCGGCATTAATTGCGATCGCATCCACTGGCCGATTAGTCGCTTTAATCTGGTTGTAGAGCGTTTCAACACCGTCGTAGGTAGCGAGGTCTGCCTGCACTGTATCGACTTTGACACCGAGCCCCTCAAAGGCTTGAGCCGCTTCATTGATGCTCGGTCCGGTGGCGGTGACTAGGAGATCGAATCCGTTTTGAGCGAACTGTTTGGCGAGTTCGTAGCCGATACCGTTAGAGGCACCCGTCACGACAGCCAAGGGCCGGGTTAACGAACTGTTTATAACCATCTAAAATCCTCTGTAACTGCTTCACACTCGTTTGTCTAGGCTTGCTTTTCTCTGTAACAGACAATCTTTGTGGATTGTGGGCTTTCAACTTTTACAATGCTAGGGATGTAGGAGTGCGATCGCATCTTTCCCAGGACATAAGCTGTTAGGCATTTAAAGACGGTATCACCTAAAACAAACTTCATATAATTAGTATAATAATGACAGCATATAATCATCTCATATAAAGAGCAAATAGAGAAATTACAGAAAACGTTTAAAAACCAATAAAAACGAAAATTTATATCAAAAAGTAGGATAACAATATTACTTAAAAAGGCAATTGTGTAGCTAAAAATGCTGATTTTTTTTGTTGTTTGTTAATAAAAATTTTTCTTATTGTATTCAGCAAAAATACGTAATATCTAGCATTTTTAAAAGATGAAGAGATGAATATTTAAGTGTTATTAAAAACTATCGCTAGCTCACCAATCCAATAATTAGAATATAAATTTGGCAGATGCACAGCTCAAAGATTACCAAATTCTTGAAAAACTAGCGTCGGCACAAAATTAAGTAGCTCACAAATACAGGAGATAGATCTAGTTTGTATGATAAAGACCGGATAATCACCTCTCTTGTGTATTCAAAAGTCAGTTTTGTTTAGAAGCCGTGAGCAATTGTGTTCCCCAATATCAACATTTAATTTTTTTTATCCTGGTAAGTGCGATCATTTTTTACATTTTTACAATGTATTGAGAGTCGTAAATGGGATTTTTTATAAGCTCAAAGTGAATCTATTTTGAATAAAAATTACAAGTAATTTTCCTCCGTTTGGAGGAAGAACCGCAATTCAGGAGGGCAATTCTGGCAAAGTCGCTCTATCTGGGGTGAAATTTGATGTCTATAGCAAGTCTATTTGAGTCGTGAATGTAGAACCACCTGAAACGTTTGTGATGATTGAATCCATTGTTTACAAATCAAATGGTTTTGCTATATATGTATAAAATGCGCGTAGATATGGTTAATAACTCTTTTGATAATTATTTGGGAACCGCGATTATCGGGGGCTAAATCGGATGCGATGAGAGACGGGAGATGGAAGAGGGGAGATTGACTCGGAAGATTAATCCTGGGCTAAAAACATTTATCTCTGGTGGAACGGGCAGGAGGCTTGCCCCGGGATAACAGTGCCTGATGTCAGTTATAACTGAATCTCAAGCACTGTTCTCAATCAGACCCAATCAACCTGGTAACAGCGACGAAAAATCTCAGATATCAGGTAGATCGCGCAGCAAGAAACCAAGTGCATGACGCCAAGAGTGTAAGATGTCAGTTATCACAAATACGTTTTGTTGCCAATTGCCCGACGGCACCCAAAATTGAAAATTATGACAGCCAATTGCTGATTCTGCTGCCTTCATGTTATAGTGGTTTTCCAAGAATTAAATTCGGTTGCGTAGTTTGTTGGTGTTTATTTACAAGCGTCTCTCCGAATCTAAGTCTCTGCACCCTAATGATTCTGGAGATTTTATGTCGATTTACGTGGGTAATCTTTCATATGAGGTAACATCAGAGGACCTCAGCGAAGTATTTGCCGAGTACGGTACTGTAAGCCGCGTCCAAGTGCCAATGGACCGGGAAACAGGCAGGATGCGGGGTTTTGCTTTTGTGGAAATGGCAAGCGAGGCAGAAGAAGCAGCAGCCATCGCAGCTCTAGACGGTGCTGAGTGGATGGGCCGCGACTTGAAAGTCAACAAAGCCAAACCTCGCGAAAACAACAACAACAGACGCCCCTCGGGCGGCGGCGGCTGGGGCGACAACGATCGCCCTGCACGCGGACGCTACTAAACTTTGAGACTGAAAATTTGAGTTTTGGTAGTTGACGGCAGGTGCGAATGCTGCTTTTTTTTCGGGTTGTTCGATCGACCCATCAAATAAAACTCCCAAACATCTAAATCAGTTTTGCCCCCTCCTTCGAGGGGGCTTTGTTTTTGGCGAAAAATTCCGCGAGGTACGTCTGCGGTGCAGTTCCCACTCTAGTTCGTGATTCGATACCCTCTTAACTGCTTTTTTTAAGAGGCTGTCGGGATTTCGCGGCTCGACTCCTGTAAACTATCAAACTAGAATTAAGCAGCAAGAAAAGTTAGAATAACGGCAAAACTGAATATTGCCCAGAACAGCCAAACTATCTTTACCGAAGATTAGTCGAGAAAACCAGCCGAATATCAGCCAATATCTTGATTTTGCCTGAATAAAGATGTCCAAGGTCTACAGCACGGCGGAACTCATTAAAATCCTCGAAGAAGAGCGCCAAGCCTGCTTGCATGGGCGGCGTCTCAATTTGACTGAAACTCCTGCTACAGGCAACCCCGTGATTGACCGCTTTCTCAAATCTGAGGGCGTTCAGAAGTTCACTGCCTATCAAAATTTTAAGGCTGCCGTGCACGAATACCAGCGGGAACATCAAGTTTCTGGGATTGTCTGGCGAGAAATGGCGGTTAAAGGCAATACTCTACGCTATCCGGCAGTGAATGACGAATTAATAGCTCTACCGGTTGATTTGATTACGTTGAAGGCAGCTAAGATTGCTATGTTGGAATTCTGGCAGCAGGTAACTGCCGGGATGGATTTGTATTTAAGCATTAACAGTGGGAAGGATTTTCGATCAATCGAGCCGGTTGATGTAGAGGCTATAGCCCAGCGCACAGAATGGGCCAGCCTCTCGAAGTGGGAAAAGTTGGATTTTCTAGAAATTTTGTTGCAGTTGGGCTGGGGGAAGCCGGAGGAAGCTTATTATAAGCGGGGATGGCCGACATCGGGCAGCGAGTACATTCACGCCGTCAAACCCGGACAGCGGCCGATTTGTTAATTAGTCAGTAGTCAGTAGTCAGTAGTCAGTAGTCAGTAGTCAGTAGTCAGTAGTCATAGTGCTGTCCCCGCTCGCGAACGTTATTAGTCAGTAGTCAGCAGTCAGTAGTCAGTAGTTACTGATTATTGGGAGATATTCAAAACAAATAACAAATAACAATTGCCAACTGTCAACTGTCAACTGTCAACTGCCAACTGTCAACTGTCAACTGTCAACTGTCAACTGACATCTGACAAAGCATCAAGCCAAACCACTGATTTGGATCTGTCCAAACCTGCACCGGCATTAAACCGCGCTGCGAAAGTTCTTTCTTTACAGTATTGAGATTAAACTTGCGCGATATTTCGCTGCGGATAGTTTCTCCCGCTGCAAATTCAACCGTTAAATTCAGAGAACGCAACTGCACTGTTTGCGCTTTTTTACTTTTCAAGTGCATTTCAATTTGACATTCCTCTTGATTGTAAAAAGCCCAATGATCGAACTGTGCTAAATCAAAATTTCCCTCAAATTTTCGATTTAAATGTCGCAGCATATTCAAGTTAAATGCTGCCGTTACTCCTTGGCTGTCATCGTATGCAGGCTCTAAAATATCCTTAGATTTGTCCAAGTCAATTCCCAGCAAAAAATACTCTCCCGGCTGCAATGCACCGACAATTTGCGAGAAGAACAAATCGCATTCTTGAGCATTGAGATTGCCGAGGGTACTGCCGAGAAAGCAAATCATTCGGGTTGGCAACGGCGACGGTGCAATTTTAGCTAAGGCTAATTCGTATGTGCTGACAAGTCCGTGAATCTGGAGCGACGGATAATCTGCCAACAGTTGACAAGCGCTGCTTTCTAGGATAGTAGGACTGATGTCGATCGGCAAATAGTGCAGGGGATATTCCAGTTGACTGTAAGCATCAAGGAGAATGCGAGTTTTGGTGGAACTGCCGCTACCGAGTTCGACTATTTCGCAGGGGCCAGTTAAATTGGCGATCGCCCCCGCGCACCCCTGCAAAATAGCCGTCTCAGTGCGTGTCAGGTAGTATTCCGGCAACTGGCAAATCAACTCAAACAGCTTCGATCCGCGATCGTCGTAGAAATACTTTGGAGGCAGGGATTTGGGGTTTTGAGTCAACCCGCTAACTGCATCGCTGCCAGCATTGATTTCTGCGGGTGTCAGTGCTGCAGCGCTCACCAGTCGCTCTAAGTGCAGCCGGTTTTCCTTCGTTAAGGCTGAGTTTGTCGTGTCGGACAGTCTTGGGGATTTCATAAAGTAATTTTTAGATGCACATATGGGTATAGCACGCAGCCGCGTTGCCAAATATCGCGCTCAAGTCAGATTTTTCAGGCCACTCTCCGTTCTGTATTGTCTCACCCGATGGCGATCGCATCCACAATTAAAACTTAAAATTTATCCACAAAAATTATTGAATACTTAACCAAACTTGTTTTGTTTGAGCTTGTTACATGGAAAAAAGTTGGGCATTTCACAAACAAATTTTGTCCCCAATTGCCTCTCCAGCCATTTATCTGATGTTCGTCAAATAAACTTTGTAGTGCAAGTATTAAGGAATTTGTTAATCTGAAAAGTCAGATGACTAAAATCCTTAATATGAACAAAATTGATGGTAGTTATAATGTATCGGCTCAATAAGTAGGGGTAGCAGTTATTCTAGTTGCCAAGACAAGCCCAAGGGATGAAGAGAAGACTTGGAG
>NZ_JAUBVE010000050.1:0-42972 GCF_036705715.1 Microcoleus sp. AT3-D2
CTTCCTTCTTCCTTCTTCCTTCTTCCTTCTTCCTTCTTCCTTCTTCCTTCTTCCTTCTTCCTTCTTCCTTCTTCCTTTCCTCAATCAATCTCAAATTACGCACTAACAAATGGCTCGTTATTCTCGACTGCAAAAACTCGGCTCTTATATGCGCCCGCACTGGAAACCGACATTCTGGGGCATTTTTTCGCTGTTAATTGTCAATGCTGTGGGCGTTTACATTCCCCTGCTGATTCGGAATTCAGTTGACACTCTCCAAGTGGCGACAAAATTTGACGAAGTTTTCAACTTCGTGGCACTAATTCTGATTCTCGCCTCAATTATGTGGGTAATTCGGATGGTGTCGCGGATTCTGCTGTTTGGCGTGGGGCGTCAAGTAGAATTTGACCTCAAACAGCAAATTTTTAACCATTTATTAACATTAGAACCGTCTTATTTTGCCGCTAATACGGTAGGGGATTTAATTAACCGCGCTACTTCCGATTTGGACAATATTCGGCGCTTGGTGGGGTTTGCGGTGCTGAGTTTGGCGAATACGGCATTTGCCTATGCTTTGACTTTACCGGTGATGCTGGGGATTAATGTAAAGCTGACACTGTTTGCGATCGCCGTTTATCCTTTAATGCTGGTTTTGGTGCAGTTATTTAGCGACAAACTTCGCATCCAACAGTTAGCCGTGCAAGAGGAATTGTCGGCGATGAGCGATTTGATTCAGGAGGATATGAGCGGGATTTCCGTAATTAAAATCTACGCTCAAGAAGAGAACGAACGCCGAGCTTTTCGTAATTCCAACGCACAGTTGCTATCAGCAAATTTGGAATTAGCAAAAACTAGAAACTTTATTTTTCCGCTGCTGGGCGGTTTGGCAAGTATCAGTTTGTTGGTGCTGCTTTCTGCTGGTGGCGGGGCAATTGCTAATGGTCAAATTAGCATTGGCGATTTTGTGGCGTTGCTGATTTATGTCGAGCGTTTGGTGTTTCCGACGGCGCTGTTGGGTTTCACAATTACTGCTTATCAGCGGGGAGAAGTGAGTGTCGATCGCATCGAATCAATTCTGACTGTGGAACCGCAAATTAAGGATGCTCCCGATGCAGTTGAACTTGCAACTCCAGTCAAAGGCGAAATTGCGGCTCGCCATCTAAATTATACTTATCCGGGCGCTAAGACACCCGCGCTTAAAAATGTTGATTTTACCATAAAACCGGGAGAAACTGTCGCAGTTGTTGGGGCGATCGGGTCGGGAAAATCAACTTTAGCTAATGCACTGCCACGCTTGCTAGATATCGATCCGGGCGAGTTATTTGTAGACGGACAGGATATTACCAAGGTAAAATTGACCGAATTGCGCGGGGCGATCGCCTACGTTCCGCAAGAAAGTTTTCTGTTCGGCACTACCATCAAGAATAACATCCGCTACGGAAACCCTTTAGCGGAACAGCCGGAGATTGAAGCCGCGGCAAAACAAGCGCAAATTCACGCCGAAATCCTCAACTTTCCGCAGCAGTACAAAACAGTTGTTGGCGAGCGCGGCATTACTTTATCCGGCGGACAGCGGCAGCGGACGGCACTTGCTCGCGCTTTGTTAGTTGACGCCCCGGTGTTAATTTTGGATGACGCTCTTTCTAGCGTTGACAATCAAACTGCTACCGACATTTTGCAAAACTTGGCAACGGGAACCGATCGCAAAACAGTAATTTTTATCTCCCATCAAATGTCAGCGGCGGCTACTGCCGATCGCATTTTTGTGATGGAGAGAGGAGAAATAGTTCAGAGTGGCACTCACGTTGAATTGGTAGGGCAAACAGGGCTTTATCAGTATTTGTGGAACCAGCAAAAATTAGAGGAATTGCTGCATTGACAAGTGACAGATACTTTGAGTTATACCAAATCCGGTAGCCTCGGAATTAATATTACCCACAGCTTTCGACACCGTGAGTGTCCCGTGTCCCTACAATTAATCCGCGTAGGGAGACGGCACTGCCGTGTCCTCTATATAATTCCGGTGCAACCGGAAACGATATCAGAGGATTTTTGGGATCAAGGAGCAACCAAATTTCTTCCCTCCCGATTTTAATTAGCTACATTACTGAAGGGAATTTCTTCTGGTTGTTGAAACAATTTAATTGATTGCAGACTATCTGAAGCAGCATCCCAAAGAATGAATTTGAAGCAGTCAGGAATATCGCGAATTGTCAGGGCTTTTGAATTAGCCAGCAGGTGAATATTAGCATTGTGACAAGCTTGAAGATTATAGTTAGGTATTCGCTCAGAGAGATGATGAATATTGTGGTAAGCAATATCAGCAGAAAACCAATTGAGAATAGTCGGTAATTTTAAGTAACTACTGCCTTCAATTGCGCCGAGAAGATAGTCCCAACCTTCGGCTTTATGAGCGTAGGAACCGTCAAAATTATGCTGAACAAAGAAAATACAGATAAATATCGCTGCTGAACAGGTCATGACAATTGAGTAAACACTCCAGAAAAAGCCAAACCCCAGTAAGTTGCTCAGATAAATCCAGCTACCAATAACACAAATATTGTTGAACAGTAAATCCCAAAACTCAGCCGTCGTATACCAATGTTTGGATTTATAAGAAGCAATAATTGCAGATAAACCCATGCCAAAATCTTGATTGAGACAAGCAAAAATATGTCGAATAAAACCCGTAATTCCCAATAGCAGCGCGAGTCTTGGCTTAATAATTAGATAGAAAAAACCACCGGGAAACAGCATCAAGGGGTGTCTGAGTAATTGATACATCTTTTGACTAAAGGGGCTTAGCGCCGCAAATTTTTCGGTGGATATCAACGCCGAAGGGCCTCGGTACATATCCCAATTACCATTATGTTTGTGGTGATAAGCGTGTCCCCTCGACCAGGGGTACTGAGGAATCGCATTGATGATACCTAGCAGAAAACCCATAATGCGATTGACTTTTTTGGAACTAAAAAGAGAATAGTGTCCGCAATCGTGCATCAAAGAGAAACAACGTCCTGAAAAAAGTGTCATCAACACCATTATCGGCGGCAGCAGGAATACAGAAATGGCAGCAGCTTTAAAGGCTAAAAACCATAAAAATGTATAAGGAATCACTGTATTGAGTATTTGGCAACTAGCTTTCAAGTTGTTGCTTTTCATATAAGGAGCTAGCACAAAATCCGACTTTTCGATCGCGCTTTTCATTCAGTATATCTATGGTGTGTGGATAAGTGCTTAGGTTAGCATCAGGATAGGATGGCTATTTGTGGCATTGTTTTGTTGCAGGCAATTGGGTTAATTGCGGTTGAAATTCAACCCCTGCTTTACAAACCTGCTGATAATATTGAGTTCATTAGCTCCTCTTTTGGGTTGTCTCGGCAAGCTGAAATTCATCCCAGCGTTGACGTACTTAATCATAGCTGAGATATTGCACCATTCTCAACTAGCCTTTTATTGGCGGGCTAGAAGAGCCCAACCCCTACTCCCCACAATAAAATCACTCTTCGCTTCACAGGCCTTTCGGGCCTGTGAAGCGAGAATGGTGCAAGATGTAAGTCATAACAAACGGCAGGAGTAATTGCTAATCGTTGCAGTAAATCGATTTCTATTTGACCGTCACCGATTAGCAGAATAATAATTTCTTTGGTGGAATTGTAGAACCCAATGATTTGAAGCAAATTTGAGATAGCGGATAGCTCTATTGACCGTAGTTGCAGATAATCTGTTACCGATAATTCAGTTAAAAATTGCAAGTGATGCGGATCGCCATTCGGTGATGTATGCCGCTATTTTTGCTTGCATCGTCTGTGCCACACTTTACCGTTGCGGGCTCTACCCTAACTCGATCGCACGCTCAAAAGTTGGGCTACTCGCGAAAACGTTTTATTGGCGGGCTATAGGGGCGATCGACAAACAGCCCGCCCCGGAAACCAAAGCTGACACAACATCCAGAACCGCAGAGGATTTTGGCTAAACTCCTTGAGAAGAGAATTTGAGGAGCGATCGCAATTGCCTGCGTTTTTTGTGCTCGGAGATAGCTCGGATTTGCTACAATCTAATCGCACACGCCACAAGAAGGGATTATGACCGAACTATTAGATGAGACGCTTTCTATTGAAATGGCCGCTCGCATCAAAAGCAACCGTAAAAACTGCTTTGACAACGCTTGTAAAGCAGCGTTAGCCACCGAGGGCGCGATTTATGTTCAAGGCTTTTTAGCTGTGCCGGGAGTGCCATATAAACCCATCGAATATAGCTGGATTGAACTCGACGAGCGAATTGTTGACCCAACATTTCCCCATCTCGGTTTCATCGCTCAAGACATTCATTACTTCCCAGTCCAGCGCTTCAGCGTCAAGAAACTCAAAGCAATCCTAGAAGAATCAAAAGAAGATTATCCTGAAGACGACCCGCTGCCGATTTATGGCAATCAACCTTATGAATATTACGGCGATTTGATGTTAGGCGGTAGCGATTACCAAAATGCTTACGATTTGGCTGCCGCTAAATGCAGGGAATTAAACCAACCCAAAAAACAGGATGCCAACTAATTCAATATTTACCAAAAAATGGTTGGATGCGCCTATTATAGCAGTAAGGTACGCTGCACCCTACGTATAGAGGTTCAAGTACGTGCTGAAGCTTCAAACCTCGAATAATGAAAAGCAGCCAATAACGGATCTAACTTTTGCTCCCACATCAAATCCGCCAACAATTTAGCCGTCACCGGAGCCAACAAAATGCCATTGCGGTAATGCCCCGTAGCCCATGTCAAATTCTCCCAAGCACTAGCACCCAAAATCGGCAACTCATCAGGAGTAGCTGGCCGAAATCCCCACCAAAACTCCAGAATCGGATAATTTTTTAATTCGGGATATAACTTAATCGCTCCTGCTAGCAAACTTTGGATTCCCGCAGGCGTATTTCCCGGCGTGAAATCCACATTTTCGCTAGTTGCACCAATAATAATTCTGCCATCTTGACGCGGCACAATATAAATCCCAGTCCCGAATAGAACGGTTTGCAGGGACTGGATAACTCCACAATCTTCTGGTACACATACTGACAGCATTTGTCCCTTTCTTGGAAAAACAGGAACATTCAATAACTGCTCAGACCAAGCACCCGCAGCCAAAACATAACGGTCGGCTTGCAATTTTCCTGCTGTTGTTTCAATGCCAACAACTCGATTTCCCTGCCGAATAATTTCTCCTACATTGCCTTGAATAATCTCAATCTGCAATTCTTTAGTTGCGGCCTGAAGCGTCCGAAATAAAGCGCGGTTGTCAACTTGAGCGTCGTCAGGATACCACCAACCGCCAATTACTTCTTGACCTAATCCAAACTGGTGCTGTCGAACAGTATCTCTGTCCAACCATTGATAATTAAGGTTTGACGAAAACGGCTTTTCTTGAGGCTCATTTTGACAAACTGGTGCGAGAATTCCCGATCGCCAATATCCCGTTTTCAATCCGGTAATATCTTCTAGCCGTTCCACCCAGGCAGGATACAGTGCGCGGCTTTGCAAGCACAAATCCAGCATCGGACTGGGGGGAATTCGTTCGGCTTGCGGGGCCAGCATTCCAGCAGCAGCCCGGGCCGTCGGTTGTTTAGAATCGGCGGTGATAACCGCGACAGATGCGCCTCGCAATTTCAGTTCTACTGCTAGCGAAAGACCAATTATTCCGCCGCCAATAATCAGAATATCTTTAGATGAATTCATTAACTTTTATATGGACTTTCTGGCTTTTTTGACCTCTCAGGTTTCTTTATGGTAAGGTGCCCCGTGTGCACCTTACAGTTAGAATTCTTGCACAAGTCTTACAGATTATCTGGCAAGGCGATCGTCCTATCTGCCTTCCTTAACAAAAAATCTATGCTTGGGGTTTCCAGACAGTTTCAGAACCTTGACCCCAGAAACCGTCATACTTTGTCACTTTAATATCGCCTAAAACCTTGGTTTGGCAGGACAAACGGCGATTGGAGGCGGGAGAATGGGGAGGAACCGAAAGTCGGGCTTTTTCGCGCCACTGGGGCTCGGAAACTTCGCCCTCGACAGTGACGGCGCAGGTGCCGCAAGTGCCGAGGCCGTGGCAGTTGATGACTTTGGCGTTGCCGTTGTAGAGATCGATGCCGTTTTTGAGCAATACTTCACGGAGATTCGCTCCGCGATCGCACTCAAATGTTTTTCCTTGCGCTTGTACCTTGACCACAGCAATTTACCCCAGTTAGATTTATGTTAATTTTCCTATATATTATCGCATTAAATTCCAATAAATTCATCTAATATGGTAACTGATATATTACCAATTTCTCATCGCAATTTCCCATGACAAATCGGCTCTGGATCTACGATACCACGCTGCGAGACGGTGCTCAGTGCGAGGGACTCTCCTTATCTCTCGAAGACAAACTGCGAATTGCTCGACAGTTAGACAGTTTAGGAATTCCCTTTATTGAAGGCGGCTGGCCGGGGGCTAATCCTAAAGACGTACAATTTTTTTGGCGTCTCAAAGAACAGCCCCTAACTCAAGCAGAAGTTGTAGCTTTTTGTTCGACTAGGCGGCCGGGAACTACGGCAGCTAATGATGAAATGTTGCAGGCTATTTTGTCCGCCGGTACTCGTTGGGTGACGTTGTTTGGCAAGTCGTGGGATTTGCACGTTATTGAAAGTTTGAAGACAACGCTAGAAGAAAATCTGGCGATGATTCGAGATACAATTGAATATTTGCGGAGTCAGGGAAGGCGCGTTATTTACGATGCCGAACACTGGTTTGACGGCTACAAACACAATCGAGATTATGCTATTAAAACTTTAGAAGTAGCCGCCGATGCCGGTGCAGAATGGCTAGTGCTTTGCGATACTAACGGCGGTACTTTACCTCATGAAGTCAGTCAGGTTGTTCGCGATGTTTTAGAAGCTTTAGGAACCAATCGCGAAAAATCTTTACAATTAGGAATTCACACTCACAACGACTCGGGAGTTGCGGTTGCTAATGCTTTGGCTGCTGTGCGGGAAGGAGTGAGGATGGTACAGGGAACTATTAACGGTTACGGCGAACGCTGCGGAAATGCCGATTTATGTTCCTTAATTCCTAATTTTCAGCTAAAGTTGGGTCAGAATTGCATTGAAGACGAGCAATTAGTTAGATTAACTCAAGTAAGTCGCTCGATTAGTGAAATTGTCAATCTTGCTCCCGATGATCATGCTCCTTTTGTCGGCCTTTCGGCTTTTGCTCACAAAGGCGGAATCCACGTATCGGCTGTTGAGAAAAATCCGTTAACTTACGAACATTTGGAACCGGAAAAAATTGGCAACAGGCGGCGAATTGTGATTTCGGATCAAGCGGGTTTGAGCAATGTTTTGGCGAAGGCGCGCACTTTTGGCATGGAGCTCGATCGCAAAAATCCTGCTTGCCGCCAAATTTTGGAAAAATTGAAAGATTTGGAAAGTCAGGGATATCAATTTGAGGGTGCAGAAGCTTCTTTTGAATTGTTAATGCGAGAGGCTTTGGGAAAGCGCAAGCATTTATTTGAAATCAAAGGTTTTCAAGTTCACTGCGATAAAGGTAGGGAGGAAACAGTTAATTCTTTAGCAACGGTGAAGGTGACTGTTAACGGTCAAGATATTCTGGAATGCGCGGAAGGAAACGGGCCTGTTTCGGCACTTGATGCGGCTTTGCGGAAGGCTTTGCGGAATTTTTATCCGGCAATTACTGATTTTAACTTAACAGATTATAAGGTGCGGATTCTGGACGGATGTGCGGGAACTTCTGCTAAAACTCGCGTGTTGGTTGAGTTTAGCAACGGTCAAGACCGCTGGACGACTGTTGGGGTTTCTGGTAATATTTTGGATGCTTCTTATCAAGCGGTTGTTGAGGGTTTGGAGTATGGTTTGGTGTTGGGAGATAGGGAGGCGATCGTTTTAACTGTTTCGAGTTATTAGGTTGACGGCAAAGAGAAGTTGCCTGAATATCGATGTTTACATAGATATCAGGCGATTTCAAGATAGAGTTAGCCAATTTAAAAAGGGTGAAACCTGAGATTTTGCATCATTCTTAATAAGGATTTTATGGGCTGTGAGTTATCCTAGTTGTTTAACCCAATTCATAATTGTTGTATGATGTACCCCTTTGACTCTTTCAATCTCCCTAAAACCCATGCCATTAACATACATTTTTAGGCATTCATCTTTCACTTCTTGGGCATAACCTCTGTGCGGTTGATAGCAGTCTATAAATTGTCTACCACAGGTAACACACAGGTAGTTCTGCTTACCTTTTTTACGCCCATTTTTATTGATATGAGTTGACTTACATTCAGGACATTTCATAGAATATGACTTGTGTTAAATTGTTTTTTGTGAATTGCTCTCAGCATCAATTCTATCTTAATTCAGCAACGCCGATTATTTAATAATGTGGTGCGTGATGGCACAATCATTTTGGCTATTTATGCTAACTCTGTATGAGGAGTTTCATCCCTCATACAGAGTTACCAGTCTCTTTCAATTGCCCATTCTAGCTAAGACTACTTTTTCACCTCATTATCATTACCTTCCCCAACTATCGATCGCATTCCTTCGAGCGTAGCGGGAATGCTGCGCGGGTCCATAAACATCACCTTGGTGCTGTCGCTGGTGCCAATTTTTAGACCCATATCCAGATAGTTTTGAGCTAACAAAAATTGTAAAGCTTCCCGGGCAGTGGGGTCATTTTGCAGAGTTTTGGCGATTATTTGCAAGGCCTCAGAAGTAGCTTGAGCTTTCAAAACCTGGCTTTGGCGTTCTGCTTGAGCTTTCAAGACGATCGCCTTTTGTTGAGCTTCCGCTTCCAAAATAGTCGCTTTTTGGCGCGCTTCTGCATCCAAAACTTGCGCTTCTGCTTTACCTTTGGCGCTGTTAACTGCTGACTCGCGTTCTCCCTCGGAAGTCAGAATTGCCGCCCGCTTCCGTCGATCGGCTGCCATCTGCAATTCCATCGATTCCTGTACAGTTTTAGAAGGGACTATATCGCGCAATTCTACCCGCGTTACTTTCACTCCCCAAGGATCGGTAACAAGATCTAAATCTCTGAGCAATATTTCATTAATTTGAGAACGAGCAGTAAAGGTTTGTTCGAGATCCAGTTGACCCATTTCGGCGCGAATTTGAGTCAGCACCATATTTACCATTGCTGACTGGAGATTTTCTACTTTGTAACAGGCTTTTTCCAAGTCTACAATGCGCCAGTAAACCACAGCATCAACGGTGATGGAAACGTTATCGCGGGTAATACAAGCTTGCGGGGGAACATCTAAGACTTTTTCCCGAATGGTTTGCTCGTACACGACGCGATCGAGAAACGGCTTGACAAAATTCAAACCGGGTTCCAGTCTCCTGCCACTGTATTTACCTAAAGTTTCCACCAGCGCTTCATTTCCCTGATTGATAATCTTGACGGAACCTGCAAGGGCTGAGCCGCCCAGTGCTAAAAATACAAGTAAAAAAAATTGTTCCACGGTCGCCTCCTATAAATATTGAGTGTTGACTGTTAAATGTTGACTAAAGACTGATGACTAACTACTAATTGTCTGTGATTAATTACGCATTTTGTTTAAGAATGCAAGAGATTTTCTGGCAAAACTATCAGAGTAGTGCCTTTTCGTCCCACGACAATTACGTTTTGGTTGGGGGGGATAGTGGCCTTCGTGTCTTCGCAGCGAGCTTGCCAAGAATTCCCCTCATAAATGACTCGGCCGGCTTCTCCGGGGGGAATTTCTGTTAAAGTTTTTGCTTCCTGAGAATCTGCGATCGCCCTTGCCGTGCCTTTTGGTATCAACCGCCGAGACAGCAGCACAAAAACGGTCGAAAATACCATCCACAGGAATATTTGTAAATTAACGTAAGGTAGAACTAGAGAGCATCCAGCTACGGCGAAGGCGCTCAGTCCCATCATAAAAGCGACAAAAGCAGTCGGGAGAAATAGCTCTGCCAAACAGAGCAAAGACCCAGCTATCAGCCAAAGGAGCGTCGGAGTCAAGATCATAAAAAGAATAGGTGATACTATTTAGATCTTAGATTGGAAATTTATGATTTAAGAAATGCAAACAACTGACTATGCAAGGGTTTGCCACTTGCAAGCCCTCAGAGCGATTTTTCGCGCAGCGGTACCAGGTTGAGGCTTCCATCGTACTCCAAGTCAGAGTTTAGTAACTTAGATTACAATTTTAGCCGGTGCAGACTGGCAGAAACTACAATTTCTAGGGGCCCAAAGGCAGTTAAGAAATTGATAGGGCCTAAAATCAGTTTATTCTCAAGCTCATGAATTTGGGCTTGCGAATCATATATCTTCAGAATGTTTTTACACAAACTATTTCGATATGATCAGCAGTTTCTCCGAACCCATTTATTGCCCGAATCTTAGCTGTCCAGATCCCCGCAATACCTTTGGCCGCCAGCACTGTGCAGCGTGCGAAACCGATTTAATTTATCGCTATGTGTGGGTGGTGGGGCAAGCAGCCGAGGAAGTGCCGACGGGGAAGGTAATAGCCGATCGATACTTTGTCATTGCACCCCAAATCTGGCTCGACAGCCGTCCAGCTTTGCCTCCGAGCGTCCCGGAACAACTGCCGGATACGATTATGCCTTACCTGCATTTGTATCCCCAACGGCTGCATACGCCGGAAGTATACGGTTATTGTGCCTTGGGGGAAGCACCGGAAGCGGCAGAGGTGCTGTTGTTGGAAAATGTGCCAATCAATAATTTCGGCAGCCTGTATCCTTCTATTTTACAAGCTTGGTCTGGGACAACCGCCACGCGCCAAGTTTACTGGCTGTGGCAAATGCTCCAACTGTGGACGCCGCTATCGGAACAGGGAGTCGCTTCGAGTTTGCTGGTGCCGGAAAATTTGCGGGTGGAAGGTTGGCGGGTACGCCTGCTGGAACTGCACCGGGGCAATTTTGTACCGACGCTGCGGGATTTGGGAGATGTGTGGTCAGGTTTGGTGGAATCAGCGCAACCCGAGGTGCAGTCGAAACTCGGAGAGATTTGTCAGTTTATGCGCCGCAGCAGCATGAATTTCGACGCGATCGCCCTGGAACTAAACGATTTACTATTAGAACAAGCCGCTAAATTGCCTCTGCACTTAGAAGTAGTCGGCATGACTGATACCGGGCCACAGCGCTCCCAAAATGAAGACAGTTGCTATCCGGTTGCTGCTGATTTTCAATTTAGCAAAACTTCAGGGGGCGACAAACTAATTCCTTACTTGACAATGGTTTGCGACGGGGTTGGAGGGCACGAAGGAGGAGAAGTTGCCAGTCAATTAGCCGTCCAGTCCCTGAAAGCTTTAATCCAAAATTTGCTCGCAGAAATTGCTGAACAAGAAGAGTTGATGACGCCAACAATGGTCATCAAGCAACTCGAAGAAATAGTCAGAGTTGTGAATAATGTGATTTCTGCTCAAAATAATGAGCAGGGAAAAGAGTTGCGGCAGCGGATGGGGACGACTTTGGTGATGGCCCTCCAGTTGCCTCAAAAAGTGAAAATATCCGAGGATTTGCCCTCGAATAACAGTCACGAACTTTATTTAGTCAATGTTGGAGACAGCCGCGCTTATTGGATTGGCAGAAATTACTGTCACCGGCTGACTGTGGACGACGACGTAGCCTCAAGGGAAGTCCAGCTAGGACATTGTTTATACTGGGAGACTCAACTGCGAGCCGATGCAGGAGCCCTGACTCAAGCTTTGGGCACGCGGGATGCCGATTTCCTGCGCCCGACGATTCAGCGATTTATTATCGAAGAGGAAGGCTTACTGCTGCTGTGTTCCGACGGTTTGAGCGACAACGACTGGGTAGAGCAATCTTGGGAGAATTACGGCCCAGAGGTGCTTGAGGGCAAAATGTCTTTGGAAGCCGCAGTTCAGTCTTGGATTCGTCTCGCCAACGAGAAAAACGGTTATGACAACACCTCCGTGGTGGCGACTCACTGTCGGATGTCGCCGGAGAGATTGGTACTGTTTGATCCGGCGGTGGCGTCAGCGACGGCGTCAGCGCCAGTGTCAGCCTCGGTGTCGCTGCCGCCTTCCCTCGCGGCATCCCTCCAGAAGTCCGGGAGGATTCCAGAATCTCAGCTTTCAGAATCGTCCAAACAGTTGTTGTACCCCGAAACTTCCCCCGCCCCGGAACCCGTTCAAAAACGGCGCTCCAAGCTGCCGCTGCCCCTACTGGCTGTGTTGGGGCTGATATTAGCCGGCGGCGGTTTAGGTTTGTGGGTGCAAAGCCTCCAAAGCCCCCAGCCAGATCCCGCACAAGTTCCCCCGCCGGAAACTCCCGCCCCGATTCCTTCGGAGACTCCCTCGCCCGGGGCCGAGAGTCCCTCGCCGTCGCCCGAATCGACTCCTGCTGAAATTCCGCCGCCCGATAGCGAGAGTCTCTCGCCGGCGCCCGAATCGACTCCTGCGGAAATTCCGCCGCCTGAAGAAGCGGAAACTCCTTTGCCATCAGCGGAGTAAGGGAGAGTCTCTCGCCGTCGCCCGAATCGACTTTTGAGCATACAAAACAATGCTTCGAGAGTTGAGCTAAGCTGTGGCGGCATTTAAATTGTATGTCAAAAAAAATTAAAGTCTTGTGGGTTGGGCATCCCGCCCGTCCTGAAGATACAATTTAAATGCGCGACAGCTTATCTACTATAGCAATCCGATTTGAGCCTCACAACACAACGCCCTCTTGTCTTCCTAGACTTCTTGTATAGCAAGACTTTCAGATTTTACAGATATAGAAAATCACTTAGGATTGCTATATCCAAATTCGGGAAAACTTTCCCAGTGTAAATGGAATGATTTCTGGTAGAGGTCGTTGATTTACAGCATATTCCATGTAGATGTAGATCGCGATCAACCGGGTTTTTTGAACAGAATCAGTAAGGATGCGAGAACTTTAAAGAAACCTGGTTAGGAGTGTGTACTTCATAAACCTGGAATACGCTGTATATAAATCACACTTCACAGGGGAGCATCTCACTTTTGCAGCCCAGCTAGAAATTAAAGTTTTGAGGCAGAAGGAAGGAGCCAGAAGAAGTGTTTTTACAAATATGAGATGCTCCATCACAGTTAATAATTTTTTATCATAGTCCGCTTGCAGAAACAAGATGGCTAAAAAGTCAGTCATCGCTACAAAAAGCAGTTTAAAATTCCTAATAATTCCAGTTCAACTAACAATTAGCGATTAAGCTGTGGAGCATTTAAACCAGTAACGAGGCTTGTATGGTGCGTCAGGAGTGAACACTTACGCGCTTATGCGGGAAACACTTCTGTAATGACGCACCCTACTATCGTCTTTTAAATGCCGAACAGCTTAGCAACTAACAACATAAGCTTTTTTTATATTGACGGCGCACAATTTATTAACTATAATTACCAGGTCAAAAATAACAAAAATCTTACGCCTAACAGTTTTTCTCAAATAACCGTTAAACTATTCTAACGTTTGCCCGTACCCAACGTCGCAGGCTCAACCTATATCTGTTAAGGATTCGTCCTGATTCACAGGAGCAAGATTTTAAAATATGCATCTCAGCGAACTGACTCACCCAAACCAATTACACGGCCTCTCGATTCATCAACTCGAACAAATTGCCCGACAAATTCGAGAAAAGCATTTAGAAACTGTAGCCGCTAGCGGCGGTCACCTCGGCCCAGGATTGGGTGTAGTCGAACTGACCTTAGCACTCTACCAAACACTCGACCTCGATCGCGACAAAGTTACTTGGGATGTCGGCCACCAAGCTTATCCTCACAAATTAATCACCGGCCGCTACAACCAATTCCACACCCTACGCCAAAAAGACGGCGTTGCAGGCTATCTCAAGCGCTGCGAGAGCAAATTCGACCACTTCGGCGCAGGCCACGCTTCCACAAGCATTTCCGCAGCGTTAGGAATGGCGATGGCGCGCGACCTCAAGGGGGAAAACTTTAAAACTGTAGCAGTCATCGGCGACGGCGCATTGACTGGTGGCATGGCACTCGAAGCGATTAACCACGCGGGCCATATGCCGAAAACCAATTTGTTAGTTGTGCTCAACGACAACGAGATGTCAATCTCGCCCAACGTCGGCGCAATTACGCGCTATTTGAACAAGATGCGATTGTCGCCACCGGTGCAATTTCTCAAAGATAACTTAGAGGAACAATTCAAACACATTCCCTTTGTCGGCGAAACTTTTACTCCAGAAATGGAACGTCTCAAAGAAGGGATGAAACGCTTGGCCGTCTCGAAAGTTGGAGCAGTAATTGAAGAATTGGGCTTTACTTACATGGGCCCGGTAGATGGACACAATTTGGAAGAGTTAATTACCACTTTCAAACAAGCTCATACTATCCAAGGACCGGTGCTGGTTCACGTTGTGACTGTGAAGGGCAAAGGATATGCGATCGCCGAAAAAGACCAAGTAGGATATCACGCCCAAAATCCTTTTAACTTAGCCACCGGCAAAGGCATTCCCTCCACTAAACCCAAGCCTCCAGCTTACTCGAAAGTCTTTGCCCACGCCCTGGTCAAGCTAGCAGAAGATAATCCCAAAATTGTCGGCATTACCGCTGCAATGGCAACCGGAACCGGTCTGGATAAACTTCAGGAAAAACTGCCGAAACAGTACATTGATGTAGGAATTGCCGAACAACACGCCGTGACTTTATCCGCTGGTTTAGCCTGCGAAGGAATGCGCCCGGTTGTGGCAATTTACTCTACATTTGTGCAGCGAGGCTATGACCAAATAATTCACGATGTTTGCATCCAAAATTTGCCAGTTTTCTTCTGTTTGGATCGAGCTGGCATTGTTGGTGCTGACGGCCCAACTCACCAAGGGATGTACGACATTGCCTTCTTGCGGTGCCTGCCAAATATGGTAGTAATGGCACCAAAAGATGAGGCAGAATTGCAGCGGATGATAGTCACGGGAATCAACCACACAAGCGGCCCGATCACCATGCGTTACCCGCGCGGCAACGGTTACGGCGTGCCTTTGATGGAGGAAGGTTGGGAAGAATTGCCGATCGGCAAAGCCGAAATTCTCCGCAACGGCGACGATTTGCTGATCTTGGGTTACGGTTCAATGGTTTATCCGGCAATGCAAACCGCCCAGATTCTGAGCGAGCACGGTATTGAAGCAACTGTCATCAATGCGCGTTTTGTCAAGCCTTTGGACACCGAACTAATCTTGCCTTTAGCACAGCGAATCGGGCGAGTTGTCACAATGGAAGAAGGCTGTTTGATGGGCGGATTCGGTTCAGCAGTAGCCGAATCTTTGCTCGACAATAATGTCCTCGTGCCAGTGATGCGGTTGGGTGTACCCGATACATTGGTAGATCATGCAACGCCTGAACAATCATTTGCCAGTTTGGGATTAAATCCGTCGCAAATGTGCGATCGCATTTTGGCAACATTCAGCCGCAAACAGTCGCCCGTCAGCGTGTAAATATCTAGAATCGGGAGCTAAGATCGCCTCCGGTCGATATAAGGTTTGTAGTGAGGGCTTTAGTCCTCACTACAAAATGTTTTGAGTGCGGGCGAAGCGAAGCGCGTTATTGAAATAAAGAAAATATTTTGTTATACTGTAAACACCGTACTAATTTTAGGTTAGAGGTTTCCCACTGAAAAAACACCGTCAGCCATACATTCTTATTTTGACAGATGGTGGTCAATTTGACTGCCTCTTAAACTATAAAACCCTGACATCGGGAGTTTAAACATTATCCAGCCGGATTATTGGGTGCAAGCGATCGAAAAAACCTCACGCAGATGTCGGAAAACTTTCTCCGGGTGAGGTTTACAATCAATTACCACACAATTTTTGACGGCGACTTATGATGAAATTTCCTGGATACCAAATTCTGGCACAAATCTACGAAAGTGCTAATTCCGCAGTCTATCGAGCTAGCCGAGAACAGGACGATCGGGCAGTTATCCTCAAGGTACTCAAAGAAGACTATCCTACACCTGCGGAACTCACTCGATACAAACAGGAATATGAAATCACTTGCAACTTAGATATAGAGGGGATAGTTAAGACTTATGGATTAGAACCATATCAAAGAACATTAGTCATCATCCTTGAGGATTTTGGTGCATTGTCATTGAGACAACGGCTCGACAGTCATATTGAGTCAAATTCTAACTTTTCTATCCCTGAATTTCTCAAAATAGCCATCAAAATCACTGAAATTTTAGGTCAAATTCACAGCAGCAATATTATCCACAAAGATATCAACCCCTCAAATATCGTCTTCAATCCAGAAACGGGAATTCTCAAAATCATCGACTTTGGCATTTCCACTCAGTTAAGCCGCCAAAATCCTACCCTAAAAAATCCCAATGTTTTAGAAGGGACTTTAGCCTATATGTCGCCGGAGCAAACGGGACGGATGAACCGTTCCCTAGATTACCGCACGGATTTTTACTCCCTCGGCGTCACCTTCTACGAACTACTTACCGGCAAGCTACCATTTGATTCTGCTGATGCGCTCTCATTGGTGCATTGTCATCTTGCTAAAGTGCCGGTATCGCCTCGTGAGATTAATTCAGAAATTCCCAAAGCGGTTTCAGATATTGTGATGAAACTGATGGCAAAAACTGCAGAGGAGCGGTATCAAAGTGCTTGGGGACTCAAAAGTGATTTGGAGAATTGTCTATCTCAGTTACAGAAAACAGGAAATATATATTGCTTCTCCCTCGCATCCAATGATATTTCTGATAAGTTTCAAATTCCCCAAAAACTTTACGGACGCGAGGCAGAAATTGAAGCTTTACTAACAGCATTTGAGCGAGTAGCAGCAGGGGGCGGACGATCCCCCCAACCCTCCGAAGATCGGGGGAATTCGGAAAATTTGCCCGGAGAAGAGAATACCGCAGCATCCTCTGGCTCCCCCCAAGGGGACGGAGGGAGGATCTCCGAGGGGTACGAGAGAGGAATCGAAATGATGTTGGTAGCGGGTTATTCCGGTATCGGAAAATCATCCCTAGTTGCCGAAATTCATAAACCAAATACTCGACTGCGCGGCTATTTCACACAAGGGAAATTTGACCAATTTCAGCGGAATATTCCCTACTCAGCTATTGTCAGCGCCTTTAAGGGATTAGTGCGACAACTTTTATCCGAAAACTCTTCACAGCTTGCCCAATGGCGAGAAAAACTTCTAGCAGCATTGGGTGCTAACGGTCAAGTCATTATTGACGTAATTCCCGAAGTAGAACTGATTGTCGGCAAGCAGCAGCCCGTGCCTGAGTTAGGACCAACCGAGTCGCAAAATCGCTTTAATCTCGTCTTTGGTAAGTTCATCCGAGCATTTTGTACCAAAGAGCATCCTTTGGTTATTTTTCTGGACGATTTGCAGTGGGCAGACTCTGCTACGCTCAAGTTAATAGAACGGATGATGGTGGATAATGAGACGCAATATCTCTTCCTAATTGGGGCGTATCGGGATAACGAAGTCAACCCGGCTCATCCTTTAATGATGATGCTTGATGGGCTGCGTAACCGGGGAGCAACTATCAACTTTATTACCTTAGCACCGTTAGAACTAGAGCATATTAGTTGCCTGATTGCTGATACGTTGCACAGTAATAATAATTCGGTAAAACCTTTAGCAGAACTGGTTCAGCGGAAAACAATTGGCAATCCATTCTTTGCCAATCAATTTCTGAAAACCCTGCACGCAGAAAAATTAATAACTTTTGATTTTCAGCGTCACGTCTTCGTGTGGGATATTTCAAACATTGAGGCACAGGACATTACTGATAATGTAGTGGAGTTGATGATTGGCAACTTGAAGAAACTGCCAGAATCCACACAGCAAGTTTTACGCTTGGCAGCTTGTGTCGGGGCTTATTTCGACTTAGATACTATTTCTATTGTCTGTGAAAAATCAAAAGAGGAAATTTTTCCCGACCTAGTGATGGCAATTCAGTCAGGGTTAATCCTGCCTACATCCGACTTAGATACAGAACTGTTAATTCAAGATTACAAGTTCCTGCACGATCGAGTTCAACAAGCAGGGTATGCCTTGATTGATGAAGCGCAAAAGACAGCAGTTCACTTACAAATTGGTCGGCTACTGTTGCAGAATACAGATGCGAAATCCCTATCAGAGGAGATATTTGAAATCGTCGATAACCTCAATCTAGGCGTCGAACTTGTGACCGATAGATCCGAACGAGATAAAATTGCCAAACTAAATTTGATGGCAGGCAAAAAAGCTAAAGCTGCAACAGCGTATGTGGCAGCCGTTGACTATTTGAATACAGGACTAAACCTACTAAATGTAGATAGTTGGCAGAGTAACTATGACTTAACTTTAGCGCTACACGAAGAAGCCGCAGAAGCAGCATATCTCAATGGCGACTTTCCAAAAATGGAACAACTGGCAGAAGAAGTACTAAATTGTGCTAAAACTGTGCTGGATAAAGTAAAAGTTTATGATGTAAAAATTCAATCTGCTGGTGCACAAAGTAACATAAAAGAAGGAATTAAAATTAGCCTTATCGCACTGACACAATTAGGGATAAGCTTACCAGAAGATCCGAGCCAGTGGGATGTTCAAAGAGGACTCGAAACAACGGCTTCACTCGTTGCCGATCAAGACATTGAAGATTTAATTAACCTACCTTTAATGATTGAACCGGAGAAGCAGGAAGCCCTACTTATCTTTTCGAGTATAGTTGCTAGTACTATTGCATCTGTGCCAGCACTGTTTATACTTATGATATGCGAACAGGTGAATTTATCTATCAGATATGGTAATTCACGTTGGTCTGCATTTGCTTATGCTTGTTACGGATTAATTTTGTGTGGGGTAGTTCAAGACATTGATTCTGGTTATAGTTTTGGTAGATTGAGTTTAAAGTTAGTTGAGTTGCTAGATATCAAGGACATCAAGTGTAAGACATTGCAGGTGTTTGGAGGCTTCATAATCCATTGGAAAGAGCATTTCAAGGAAACACTGCCTATTCTGATTGATGCTTATCAAAGCGGGATGGAAATGGGAGAATTTGAATATGCTGGCTACTCTGCATTTTTCAATGGATCTCATTCATATTTTATCGGTCACGAACTTACTGAGCTAGAACAAAAAATATCGACCTATAGTAAAGCCATTAGTCAAATAAGGCGGGAAAGACCATTTAATTGGAGCGCAACATTTTTGCAGGCAGTTCGTAACTTACTGGGTCAGGAAGAAAACCCCACTCTATTAAATGGTGATGCTTACAATGAAGAGCTAGCACTCCCCCTTGCCATTGAAATAAATGATAGAACAGAGTTGCACTACTTATATCTAAATAAGATTATCCTCTGTTATTTATTTGATGATTATCGTCAAGCTGCACAAAATGCTGTTTTGGCAGAACAGTATTTGGATAATGTGACAGCAATGATGGCTGTGTCGCTTTTCCATTTCTATGATTCTCTAGCTCATTTGAGCGTATTTACGAAGGCTTTAAATTCTGAAAAAGAAGCTTTGCTTAATCGGATTGATACTAACCAAGAAAAGATGCAAAGATGGGCGCATCATGCTCCGATGAATTTTTTGCATAAATTTTATCTAGTCGAAGCCGAAAAAGCGCGGGTTTTGGGTCAAGTCCTTGAAGCTGAAGAATTTTATGAACGAGCTATATCTGGTGCTAAGGAAAATGAATATATCCAGGAAGAAGCATTAGCTTATGAATTAGCCGCCAAGTTTTATCTAGAGCGTGGCAGGACAAAGATTGCCCAAACTTATATGAAAGAGGCACACTACGCCTACACACGTTGGGGAGCCAAAGCCAAGGTCGAGGATTTGGAAGCAAAATACCCGCAGTTACTTCCCAAATCATCTGCCACCAGAAGCATTACCTCTACCTCCACGACAACTATCAAGTCCACAAGTGGTAGTCAGTCAGGTGAAGCGTTAGATTTCGCCAGCGTCATGAAAGCCTCCCAAGCCATTTCCGCTGAAATTCTGCTCGATAAGTTACTTGCCAGCTTGATGAAGATTCTCATCGAAAATGCTGGGGCGCAAACAGGCTTTCTGATTTTGGACAAAGCAGGGCAATGGGTGATCGAAGCCTCTGGGGAGGTGGATTCCGATCGCATCAACGTATTGCAGTCAATCCCCATTGACAACCGCTTACCCGCATCGATCGTCAACTATGTTGCCCGTACCAGAGAAACAGTTGTCAAGAACGATGCGGCAAATCAAGGCAAATTTACACTTGACCCATACATCAAAGCGAATAAAACCAAATCTATCTTATGTGCGCCGCTGATTAATCAAGGTCAACTGGGCGGCATTGTCTATCTGGAAAATAATCTCACCACAGAAGCCTTTACCCCCGACAGATTGGAAATTATCCAACTATTATCGGGACAAGCCGCGATCGCGATCGCCAATGCCAAACTCTACGCCGAAGTTAAAGAAAGCGAAGGACGGTTGACTCAATTCCTAGAAGCAATGCCTGTGGGTGTCGCTATCCACTCACCAACAGGACAACTCCACTATGCCAACCAGACAGCACAACAGTTACTCGGCCTCAACATAGCACCAGAATCCCAAACCGAGCAAATAGCCAAAGCATATCAAATTTATCGTGCCGGCACCCAGGATTTGTACCCCACTGACCAACTGCCGATCGTGCGTTCCCTAGCCGGTGAAGCTGCCAAAGCTGACGATTTAGAACTTCACCAACCAGATAAGATACTTCCCTTAGAAGTTTCCACCACGCCAATTTTTGATGATACAGGCAAGATTGCCTATGCGATCGCCGCTTTCTTCGATATCAGCGATCGCAAACAGGCTCAGAAAATTCTCGAAAACTACAACCGAACTTTAGAACATCAAGTTGCCGATCGCACTCGAGAATTGCAAAACACCCTCGACACTCTCCAAACCACTCAAAATGAGCTAATTCAATCGGAAAAAATGGCTGCCCTCGGACAACTGGTGGCCGGGGTAGCCCATGAAATTAACACGCCTTTGGGAGCAATTCGCGCCGCGATCGGCAACACGGATAAAGCCTTAGAAGCCTCGTTGTTTCAACTGCCCCAACTGTTGCCCCAACTCACCGAGCAACAGCAAGCCGACTTTTTCAGCGTCCTCAAACAAGCTCTGAGCAATCAATCCAGCCTCAGTACCCGCGAAAAACGCCAAATTAAACGGACGCTGACTCAACAGCTTGAATCTGATAACATTGCCAATGCCAAACAACTGGCTCACCTGCTAACAGAAGGAGGAATACATCAAAGTTTTGACTCTCAACTGTCTTTGCTGCAAACGCCCCAAGCCAACCAAATCGTGCAAATTGCCTACGATATTGCCCGCCTGCAAGCCAACAGCCAAAACATTAACAACGCCGTCGAACGAGCTTCAAAAATAGTCTTCGCCCTCAAGAGCTACGCTCGTTACGACCACACTGGGGAAAAACGATCTGTCCCGATTACTGACAACATTGAAACCGTGCTCGAATTGTATCACAATTATCTAAAGAAAGGTGTCGAGGTCACTCGTCACTATCAACCCGTTCCAGAGATTCCTTGCTATCCCGACGAACTGGTGCAAGTGTGGACAAACTTAATTCACAATTCAGTTCAAGCTATGGATGGCAAAGGGACACTGGAAATCGGCGTGCATCAGAAAGAGCAAAATATTGTAGTAGAACTCACAGACTCAGGTTGTGGGATTTCTCCAGATATTCAAGAGCGAATTTTTCAACCTTTCTTCACTACCAAACCAGCAGGAGAAGGGAGCGGTTTAGGGCTGGATATTGTCAGAAAGATCGTGGAAAAACATCAGGGAACAATTACCTTTGCATCTGTCTGTGGCAAAACTACCTTCACGGTGACGCTGCCTATGGGGTAATATAGATGACAAAATCAATGATTTTTTTAAGCTCGTTTTTGACGGGCATTTCATATCATATCCAGTCGATTGACCGTAACAAAAGAGGTTTGTAGTGAGGAATGCGCGTCCGCATTTTGCTCAAATCCGTAACAAAGGACTGAAGTCCTTACTGCAAACATCTAATGGTTAGATGACCGGACATGAGATCAATTCGATAACCCTAAAAATATGACTGAAGTAGTAATTCTCTGTGTTGATGATGAAATAGTTATCCTAGAAGCTCTTCAAGAGCAAATTAGCCGTCACTTTGGCGAGCAATTTTTGTATGAAGCTGCCGAAAGCGGTGAGGAAGCTCTAGAAATTATTGAAGAGCTAACTGACGGGGGAGTCAAGATTGTTGTAATTGTCTCTGATTGGTTGATGCCCGGAATGCGGGGAGACGAGTTTTTAGTTCAAGTCCACCAGCAATTCGGCGATATTACCGATATTACAAAGATTATGTTAACCGGACAAGCCGATGGGGAAGCTATTGAACGAGCCAAGCGGGAAGCTAATCTGTACTGCTGCATTCATAAACCGTGGCGGCAAGAAGAGTTGCTCGAAACCATCACAACAGCCCTGAAATTAGGATGAACGAACTAGCAATTCTTGTGGTAGATGACGAACCGATGCTGTTGGAAGGTCTTGCTGAGGAATTACAAAGAAACTTCGGTCAAGATTACCAGATTGAAGCGGCCCAAAGCGGTGAAGAAGCCCTAGAACTTATCAAAGAACTGCAAGCAGAAGGTATCGAAACTGCTGCGGTTGTTTCTGACTATCTGATGCCGGGAATGAAAGGCGACGAACTCCTCTGTCAGATTCATGCCCAATATCCCAATGTATTGAAGATTATGCTCACCGGTCAAGCCGCAGCAGATGCAGTGGGCAATGCTGTGAATTCAGCTAATCTCTACCGTTATATTGCCAAACCTTGGGATGCTACGGATCTCCATCTGACGGTTAAAGAAGCTCTCAGCAAGTATTGGCGAATCAAAAAACTCGAAGAACAGAATGCTCAACTGCGGGAAAATGAACGTCGCCTGACTCAGATTTTAGAAGCAATGCCCATTGGTGTTACAGTTCACGAGAATGCCGGAAAAATAACTTATGCCAATCACAAAGCCAAGGAATTACTCCAGCTAGACATTTTACCTGAAACCCAAATCGAGCAAAGTTCAACGGATTTCAAAATTTATCAGGGGGGAACTGAGGAATTATATCCCGCACAGAAATCGCCGATCGTGCGCGCTCTGGCAGGGGAAACAGTTCGTGCTGACGATCTCGAAATTCATTACCCCGATCGGATCGTTCCTTTAGAAGTCTCGGCTACACCCATTCGGGATAAAAAAAGCGAAATTTCTCAGGCGATCGCGACTTTCCATGATATCAGCGAACGCAAACAAGCTGAAGCCGAACGAGAACAGTTTACCCAAGAATTGTTCCAACTTAATGAAGCTTTTTCCCGATTTGTTCCGCGTCAATTTTTGCAATTTCTGGCTCGAAAAAATATCAACGAAATTAAACTGGGAGAATCTATTGAGAAAAAAATGTCGGTTTTGTTTGCCGATATCCGTGCTTTCACAACCCGTTCGGAGCAAATGACCCCAGAAGATACGTTTAAGTTTATCAATGGCTATCTCCGACGCATGGAACCTGCAATTATTGAAAATAGTGGTTTTATTGATAAATATATTGGTGATGAAATCATGGCACTGTTTGAAGTGAGTGCCGATAGTGCGGTGAATGCAGGAGTGACTATGTTGAAAATCCTCGCTGAATACAACCTCAGCCGACAACTACTCGACCGCCAACCCATAGAAATTGGCATTGGCATCAATACAGGAAATTTGAGGCTAGGAACAGTAGGCGGTAACTTTCGCATCGATACCACCGTCATTGGCGATGCAGTTAATCTCGGTTCGCGCCTCCAACAGTTAACAAAAGTCTACCAAGTTCCGTTTCTGATTTCCCACACCACCTTAGCTGCGCTCGAAGAACCGATGAAGTATGCCCTGCGCTTCGTCGCTCAGGTGCAAGTTCGAGGAAAAGCTCAAAAAGTGGGGGTGTTTGAGATATTTGAGGCCGATCCTCCCGCCCAAAAACAAGCTAAATTGGAAACGAAACCGATTTTTGAATTAGCTTTGATTCGCTACTATCAAGGCTCGATCGAGGATGCCAAATTCCTGTTCGCTATGTGTTTGGAAAGAAATCCCAGCGATGGTGTTGCCCAAAGCTATCTGAAACGGTGTGGTTAACCAAAACTTACTCTCTGCGGGGAATATTTTATAGATCGAAATGATATTTTATTTGCCAAGATAGCCCGTGAAAAATACCTCAAAGCTAAATTGCACATCTTTCGGATAGCTCGAACCGGAGCTTGTGGTACAATACGATAGAGAAAAGCTACCATAAGGGAGAAAAAACTATAACTAATGTGCAACCAAATCGCACGGTAAATCGCACTGTAAGGCGGGGAAGATTGTTCCCAGAGATTCAATGGTCAGAAGAAAAAAAGCCCAGTGGCGAGCCGAAAGAGAAGCATTTTATCAGCGCTGCAAACCAATTTTCGATCGCCTAAAACCAGAATTGATTAAAACCCACTACAACTGGTACATGGCGGTTGAACCCGACAGCGGAGACTATTTTATCGACAAAGATGATATGGTGGCTGGAAAAATGTGTCGCCAGAAACACCCAAATGCTATCCCGTTTGTTTTCCGCATCAACGATACAGGCGCGTGCGGCACGATATGATTGCAGGAAGATTTGGTGATAAATACGAGCTAATATAGTACCATCTGATACAAAGGAGAATCGACAATGACTTATCTCAACCCAACTCGCACAGTACCTCGGAAAAGATTACACCCAAAACGTAGACTTTCTCCAGAAGAAATAGCCCAATGGTACGCTGAAAGAGCCGCATTTCGCCAGCGGTGTCAACCTATATTCGATCGCCTCAAACCAGAATTGATTAAAACCCACTACAACTGGTACATGGCGGTTGAACCCGATAGCGGGGAATATTTCATCGAAAAAGATTCGTTAGCTGCTGGAAAAATGTGTCGCCAAAAACATCCCAATGCTATCCCGCACGTCTTTCGGATCAATGAAACCGGAGTTTGTGGCACGATATGATTGAGGGAACATTTGGTGATGAGGATGAGCTATTTTTTGAAATTGAATTGATTGCTGATAACGGCTTAGAATTACCTGTTGATGCTCTGCTAGATACAGGTTTTTCTGGCTGGTTAGCAATGGACAGCCAGGATTTAGAGGGACTTGATTGGACATATGTAGAAAAAGAAACAATGCGAACAGCTAAAGGAGAATTTGATTTCGATATTTATGCAGGAAAAATCAGAATAGATGAGCAAGAGTTTGACATTCCTGTTCACGTAGGTGCGGGAGTACCGGAAATTTTAATCGGCCGCCAGTGGCTGAAAAATCGACGCTTAGTAGTGGATATGGCTGCGGGTATTTTGACATTGGAAGCTAGTTAAAAGCAAGATGAATTTAAAAAGTTTTGACATAGTAATAGTAGGAGCAGGCCCAGCAGGCGGACACTGTGCAAGAATCCTCGCAAAATCCGGTCGCAAAGTCTTGCTGGCAGAACAAAACGACACTTTTGATAAAAATGACTTTTCCAGCGCCGCCACGCCTCTAGAAACCCTCTCAAAATTCGATTTACCCGAATCGGTAATCGGCAGTTATTGGCACAAACTAACTATTGAAACTAGCAAAGTCAGTCAAACTTGGGAATCTCCTAAAAGTTTGGGAGTTGTCTTGAATTTTGCTAACTTTAGAGAATTTCTGTCTAGTGAAGTTCAGGGAAACGGAAGTGAAGTTTGGCTGGGTTATCGCTACATAAAACATTCACAAGCCAGCGGCGAAACAATCGTAGAATTCAAACAGCTATCCGACGGTCAAATTGTCAAAGTGAGCGCTAAAGTATTAGTTGATGCTACTGGTTTTGTTCGGGCGATTATGTATGACAAAGAAAATGATAAGCCAGATTTCTTATCGGGAACGGGGATAGAATATTTAATTGAAGTAGAACTAGAAGTTTACGATAAATATGCTAGCGATTTAATCTTCTTTTTGGGCGATAAATGGATGCCGAAAGGTTATTCTTGGATATTTCCGATGGAACAAAATCGCCTGAAAGTTGGTGCGGGTAGGATTTTTTTAGATCCGAAAACTGTGAAGAATTTGGAACCGTTGAAAAAGTATATTTATTTGCTGATTGAGGAGTATTTGAAGTCTAAAAGTTATAAAATCATTGACAAACACGGTTCCACGCTGAAATACAGCCGCGGTTTGAAGGATATTTATTGCAAGGATAATATAATTGCGATCGGCGATACTGTCTCGACAGTGAATTTTTTGGGCGGCGAAGGCATTAGACACGGGATGGATGGTGCCCAAATCGCGGGGAAATATATTCAAAGGTATTTGGAGGGGGAAATCTCAGATTTTCGGGATTATGAGACAGAAATGCACCGCAAGTTTGATCAGAAATGGAATATTTCGGAAAGGTTGGCGGTGAGAAAGTATATCGATGATGTTAACGATGAACTGACAGATAAAATGATTTCTTATTTAAAGTATATGAAAACTGAAGATGTTATGGATATTTTATTTTATTATAAATTTGAGAAAATTTCCCGAGGGTTAGGCGGTTATTTGCAGAGAAAAATCAAGGAATTGATTAAAAAATTTCACTTGTAAGGTGCGTCAGTTGAGAGATTGTTAGTTGAGGGAAAAATCTCGCTGATTAACGCACCATACTAAGCTAATTTTAAGGCATTTTCTGCGGTGACTTGAATGCGCGGCAGCGACAATAAAGAATCTTCAAAACTGCTAAAATCTAATGTAGATGATACACCAAAAGTATATCCACTCGCTCCAATTAAATGCGCTACAATTGGATCGACATCCCCGTAAGGATAGGCAAAACATTTAACAGGTTTCTCTAATCCCCGTTCCAAGATAGCACGGGATTTGGCTGCCTCCCGCACAATTTCTATCGGCGACAATGCAGTCAGAGGTTGATGAGTAGCAGACATAGAACCGAATTCAATCCCTGCATCCCGCAGTTGCAAAATTTCCGGCCAGCCCATTAACTGCACTTCTTCAAATTCGGCTTTTTCCCAACTATTTGTCTTTCCTATCGACTCCGCTACTAGAAAAACAGTTGCTGTAAAATCAAAGCGTTTTAGCAGAGGCCAAGCATATTGGAAAAAGTCGAGATAGCCGCCGTCAAAAGTCATCAATACAGCTTTACCGGGTAAAGGAGTTTTATCCCGTTTCGCGCTTCGCCAATTTTCCCAACTCGCACTGTAATAACCCAGATTTTTGAGATTGTGTAACTGCTGTTCAAAAACCTGCGGAATAATTGCGTCTAAACCGTCAGGAGAAATGCGGCGGTAGGAGAGAATCGGGAGTTTGTGTGTAACGCTATGATTGTCAAAAACTTGAGGTTTTACCGAGGGAGAAACTTCCCGATAAGAAGATTTTGAGCCAATGATTTCCGGTGCGTAAAATACTTGCTTTGGAAACTCGTTTTCTCGGGGAATTTCCATTGTCGGTTCCCCTGCGATTGCCGCGGCTGACTCGATTTCCTGCAGCGTCGCCGCCGGGAGTGAGGCGCGACGGCTGACACTCGTCCCGATCGCACCCGATCGCCTGCCGAACATCACCGCATTTTGGGGGTAAATGCCCCCAGCACCCGGTGCATTCAACCAGTCGGGCAAATTAGACCTTTGTTGAGCACAAGAGGCTAAGCGCGATCGCAGCGATTTCTTGCCGTTGAGCGGTTTTCCCAGCAAAGCTTCTCGCACGGCGGCGATGCACAACTCAAAACCCATATTTCGATTAATTGTCGATCGCAATTTTTGAGCCGAAACAAAATTATTTTCCACCGCAACAGTGACAATACCGACAGCCACGCCGCCTACTTTCACCAGCACATTTATTTCAGAAAGATTAACTTTTATATTAGCAAATTCCTCGCTAATTTCTAAGACAATCAAATCTTTTTCGAGAGTAATTGTTGGAACTTCCTCTGCTATTTCTGGCTTGTAGAAATCCTCCAAATGCCAATGCGGACGCCCCCATAATTCTTGCAAAAATAGCGTCCAGTCATGTTTAGGGTGCAATGGTTCCAGCAAAGTTTCCCACAATTTATTGCCTTTTTCGCAGCGATTGCGTTGAAAGAAGCGATCGAGAATTGGCCAAGCAAACTGGGCTGCAACCGCATCCGCCAACACCGAAGCCGCAACCATACCATCGCAAATCGGCCATTCAATAATACCGAGTTGAATTCCTTCTAGTTCGATCGTACAGCACAGGCGATCGCATATTTGCCAAGCGTAAATATCCGAAATTGGTTCGCTCACTTCCACCGTAACTTTCCAGGCCATTTCACCCTTGACTCGCTGAATTTTATCTAAAATATATCTGATTTCATTTCTAGTGAAAATTTTATGATATTTACGAACGTTACTACTTTTGACATCTCTCTCAATTCCTTTGTGCCAAGGTAGATTTAAACTGAGCTTCGCGGCTTTTTCTTGATAATTAACGAGCATTGTACCGTCATATTCAATGCCCATAAAATTACAAATTTTTCCTAGAATTTGTGTTTTGTTATCTAAAAGCTCCTCATATTTAACTAATATATGATTGGATTTATTAATATATTTGTGGCTAGTTAACATCGCGTGTTCCCAGCGATAGATACAGTGGTTTAAATCCCAACCAGCGCCCCACAATTCGTTAAAACTCCTAGTAGCATCATACATAGAAGCTATGGTATCCATACCGTTTCGCAAAATATGTATAAATTTCGCATCCGGCAAAAAGCGCTCTATGTCATCAATAAAATATATGTGTTCCGGCGTTTTTTCCAACCAAATGCTTTTTTTTTGTTCAGCAGCCAAACCATCCAAAACTCTCACAAACCAACTAGCTTTAGCTTCCACACTTTGGCTGTCATCAAAATCTTTCAAAAGTTCAGGACGTTTAATTTCATCCTTAAAAAAAGCTTCCATTCTACCTGGCAACTTTCCCGCAAACTGATCGTACAGTAAATAGTGAAAAAACTTAGATTCCGGAAAAGAAATAACTTCGGGATGAGCAGCTAATAAGCTTTGAAGAATTGTTGTGCCACTGCGAGGAGAGCCTAGGAGAAATATGCGTTTCATAACATTTTGCAATTATAATTAACGGTATATTTTGAGGTAGGTTGGGTTTGGTTCTCGGAACCCAACCTACCAATTCTAACTCCAAGTAAAATCTTGTTTTAACAAATCAGAAAGCTCCTGATTGTAAGGCTTGAAATAATCTGTCAATTGTTGTTCGATTGCTGCTGGTATTTGGGTGTAATCCTCCCTCATATTAATCTCATCTTCTTTACTTGCGATCGCACTAATATCCAAGAAATCTAACACTTCCGAAAAAATTTTATCGGTATTTGCCTCGAAATCTTCGCTTTTGAGAATTAGCAACTGTTCCCTCGGAAAATAATCGAGCCAATTCCTGATTTGTTCGACATAAATTCCTCGCGACAAATAAGAATAATGTTGGTGGTTGAAACTGTAATAATCTTTCTCGGCTTTGATCTTGTCAATTTCACCTTTTAGGCGATCGGGTTCGGAAGCGATCGCCTTTTCAAAATTCAGCTTTTCGCAGCCGATCGCCACTTCTAAATGATAGTGCAGCCAAGCTCGTTTGACCGGGTTTCGCAGCATTACAATTAGCTTAACATCCGGGAAACACTTGTAAACCCGCTCGGCCACCAACGGATGATAAATATAGTAACCAGTCATCTCCCACAGCAACACCTTGTCACCCGCCACACTGCGAGTCAACTGCTTGCTGTACCAATCAACACCCCGCTCAAAATTCAAATCAAAAAACTGAATTCTCCTCGCACCTTCTTTAAGAATTTGCAAGTGATTTTCCAGATAACCACACAAAGCCTCAGTGCCGCACTTTTGAGCGCCAATAATTAAAAAGTCTGGTTCCTGCTTATTTTTCAACTGAGTCGAAATATTGGCATAGGCGGGATTATCCTTATTCAAGGCGTGAACTTTTTCGATTGGTTCGGGTAAATCCGCAACCTGCATTTTGCCATCAAATTCCCAGCGGTAGGGCGGACAAAGAATCGTTTTTTGGCTTACAGTCGATCGCACATACAGCGGATAAAGGTGCCAATGATAATCATAGGCGTAAGCCAAACTCTTCTCGTAAACCCCAGCATTCACATAATACTGACCATTGCCTAAATCCAGCCTGTCTACGTGCAGGCGGATTGTGCCTTTACCTTCCGCCAGCGGCAGCAATCTGCCCATTTGATTAGTATTAGTATCAAAACAACTTTGACCGTCTTCCCGGCTGATTGTCACGCCAAAAATAGCAGCCGAAATTGGCTTCGGTACAGAATAATGAATTTCCACAGTAATAGAATCGCCACTGTTTATCTCATCATCCGGCAACACTTTGATATCCGTAATTTCTACTTCTAAAGAACCAAAGCGATTGTCATTGATTCGCAGTTGCGAACCCGTAGTTGTCATTTCAGGAGGACGCATGGGAGTGCGTTTTTCGGTTGCTGGGCGCATTTCCGACAAATACTGACCGACTACCACTTCCGGTTCCCCGTAAGCCACGATTTCACCTGATTTCAGCCACAAAGCCCGATCGCACAGTTTATGAATTTGCGCCGCGTTGTGAGAAATCAAAACAATTGCACATCCTTGATTTTTAAACTCCGTGATTCTGTTCAAACATTTATTTTGAAAAGCCACATCACCAACCGACAAATGTTCATCAACTAACAGCACTTCTGGATCGGTGTGAACCGCTACCGAAAAAGCCAGCCGCATTTGCATCCCGGTACTGTAAGTCCGCATCGGGCTATCAATAAACTGTTGCAATTCCGCAAATTCGACAATATCATCAAACCTGCGCGCCGCTTCCCGGCGAGTCAAACCGGCCACCACCGCACCCACAAACACATTTTCTCTGCCCGTTAAATCCGAGTGAAAACCCGCACCCAAATCCAACAAACCGCCAATTCTGCCATTAACTTCAATAGTTCCTTCTTGAGCGTGGCCGATACCGCCAACAAGTTGCAGCAGCGTCGATTTTCCCGCGCCATTTTTGCCGAGAATACCCAGCATTTCCCCGGGAGAAACAGTGAAATTGATATCCCGCAGTGCCCAAAAACGCGCCTGCGGTTTCATCTGCCGAAAACCCGCCAAAGCGGCCTGCATAATCGTATAAGGTCGATCGGCCGAGTAGCGGTTGAAACGTTTCCCCAAACCCTTGACAACAATAGCTTGACGCATTTACAATTCCTCCACAAAAGTATTGCTTTGCCGTCTAAAAATTCCCAGTCCGATCGGCAAAAGAGCAGCCACAACCAAGCTAACAATTAACAGTGCCAGCCAATCCGGCTGCGTACCTTTGAGCAGTATGGCGCGGTAAGCTCCAAGCAGTGGCACCATAGGATTCAATTGATAAAAAGGCTGAAATTGTTTCGGGACGCTGTTGAGGTCGTAGAAAATCGGAGTCAGGTAAAACAGCATCTGCAAAACTACGCCCAAAGTGTGCTGAGTATCGCGAAAAGTGACATTCAAAGCGGCGAGGGGATAAGCCAAACTGACTGTCAAAATAAACTGAATAACCATCAGCAGCGGCAACACAAACAGCACTGAACTCGGCTGAACGCCATCAATTGCCAGAAAGATAATTAACACCGGCAAAGCTAACAGAAAGTGAATTAGCCCCGTCATAGTAGTGACTATCGGCAAAATTGCCGTGGGAAAATTAGGCTGTCTGATTAGCGCTTTATTGTTGGTAATTAATCCCGTTGCTTGAAATAATGCGGTTTGAGACCAACTCCAGATTAACAAACCGCTGAAAGCAAAGGAAGAAAATTGTGGAACGTTAATCGGTACAACAGAGCGAAATACAAAGGAAAATACAGCTAACTGCAACAGCGGATTGATTAAAGTCCAAGCAATCCCCAAAGCCGATCGCTTGTAAAGTAATTTCATATCGCGATCGACCAACACCCGCAGCAAATCGAAGAAATGAGCGATTTTGCGCCTGTCAATCAGCCTGGGAACACTTCTCATCGCACACCTCCGGCGACTTCCTGCGGTTCCGGCTGTAGCTGCTCTTCCGGCTCAATCTCAGCTAAATGCTGCGCCTGCAACTGCGCTTTTCTGTAAGCAAAAGGACTGTCGAGAGCTCCCAGCAACTCGCTGACTACCAACTTGCGCGGCAGCCAACCCGGATTCCCCAAGCGGCGCACCAGCCACCAACCGAACCAATTAAACATGGCAAATTTCCAAATTTCCCAGCGCGGCACAGTGCGGTTGCGATAGCACGTGAGTACATAAGCCCCAAAACCGCGCCCGTTATCCTGCAACTGCTTGCTCAAAGCCTCGGCGCTGCGCCGGTGCAAGTGCCACACAAAAGCTCTCGGCTCATAAAAAGTCGAGTATCCCTTCGCCAAAATCCGATGAAACATCTCAATATCCCCACCACCGCGAGTCGCAGTCCCCACATCGAGAGCAACGTCAAAATTGCCCACAGCCTCGAAAACTTGTCGCCGGAAAGCCATATTCGCCCCCACGCCGTATTTGCTCGCCCACAGCAATTCCGGCACAGAAAGCTTGCTACCGTTGGTTTTGTGGGGGTGGAGGTATTGCAGCATTCCGCCATATATCAGTTCAAATTGCTGTTGCGGCAAGGTTTCTAGTTCGGCTGCCGCCACTAAACCACTCACGGCCATAATTTCTGGGTCAGCAAACGCCGAAGCAATACCCCGCAGCCAACCGCGATCGGGCCGCACGTCGTCGTCAGTAAAAGCAATAATCTCATGCCGCGCTTCCGCAATCCCCCGATTGCGCGCCCAGTCCAATCCTGGTCGTTCTTCCTTGACGTAGCGCACAGGCGCATCCGCGACTAATTCAGCGGTACTGCTGGTTGCAGGAGCGTTGTCTATAACGATAATTTCGCGGTGCGGATAGTCGAGGGCGAGCAGAGCTTCCAGAGCGCCTTTGAGCAAATCTGTGCGATCGCGCGTGCAGATGACAACGCTAATTGACGGCAGGTCGCGATCCGCCACTGCTTCAGAAACAGCGCCGAACTGCTCTCCTAAAGTCGATCGCACCAACTCTTTTCCTAACTGATCCACAATTGTTTGTCGCACTCGCTCAGCGGAAATTGTTTGTTCCCAGGGATTGTTACTAACATAAGCCCAGCCCAGAGGCCGTCCCCGGTAGCGAACTAAAATGCGAACTCCTTCGTATTGTTCGAGTTGCCTAATCGGATTAATCTTTTCGGCAAACTCAATCTCCATCACTTTTATTGCCATAACTTGCTCCTGAAAATTTTGCAGCGGGCACTAGATAGAAAAGTTTTGACTTGGGACTTTTAAGTTTGGGGTGGCAATTTTCCAATTTCCCAACTTTTGAGGTTTGAGTTTTTGGTTTCACTTCCCCGAATTCAATAGATATGCACGAAAAAAAATATCTTCGAGGGGCTAGTTTAGCTAAGCATAACGAGATATAAGCGAGAATATGAAGGCACTCACCTGCCCGAATCCTGTAATCTTTATGTGCACCTATTTACTTAGCTATTAATTGCTAACTCGTAAGTTTCAAAAGCAACTAAAGGTTTTTCTTCAAGCGTTTCAGCACTGCGGGGCATACCGTTAACCGCGATCGCCCCAGCCAGGGGTTGAGCAAAGTGAAGCGCCAGAATCGATCGCAAGTGAGCGCCCCGCAGCGGTTCCGCCCCCGCTTGCGGAAAAATATGGCCGACTGTTAGTTGGTCGTAATACAGGTAAACCCCAGCCGGTCGTTCCGCGTCCAGCAGACTTTCTGCCGCTTCCCAACCTTGCTGCAAATCAATGTTAATTTCATGTCCGCCCAAATCAGCACGGGCCGGGCCCCCTTGCATAAAACTAGAAATAGCAGAGCGACTTTTTAGCTCATCAATCACACCCCGCAAATACCAATAACCGCGCAATTTTGCCCGCAACCACCGCCAATTTTCCCGCATCCCCAAGCTTTCGAGCAAATCCAGAGATTTCCTGCCTCCCACAGCCAGCCAATCCATAACCGCCGGCCAGAAAAACGTGAGCGTCACCACAATCTTGTCTACCAAAAAATAAGGAGTTTCGTAGTCTTTTATGTGCAGCGTCGGTCTGAGTTCCGGGTGTCGGCGGCCGATCAAAACATCCGATCGCCCTTCCTGACGAGACCGGCGAAAAGAGCGATCGAGATTGTTAGTTTCGTGTTCGTAATGATAGCCCACAGCATCCTCCGCTAAAGCAAAAGGTACATCAGCTTTCAGCAAACGCAGCCCAAACTCGTAATCTTCCCCGCCGCAGTTCCCGAAAGCCGAATCAAAGCCTTCGAGACGAGCAAACAGTTCTGCATCCAAAGAAAGGTTGCCGCTGAGCAAATCTTGATAAGTAAATCGGTGCCCAGGTTGGCTCATCTGATAAAACTTCTCTTCCCACCACGAGCGCACTTCCACGTCAAAAAACCTAGTTCCTCCGTGCAACTTAGGCGGATAGGGCCCCATGACAGCCGCTCCCGGACGCTCTCGGTGAACCCGCGCGTGGCTTTCCACCAAAGGCGGCAGCGCTTCGATGTCGTCGTCGAGAAACAGCAGCAATTGCCCGGTAGCCGAAGCCGCTCCTGTATTGCGGGCGATGGCAGCGCTCCGGCAATTTACCTCGATCACCTGCAGTTTAAACTGAGCTTTGTAGTCTTGTAGCATTGCCAAAGTATCGTCAATGCAGCTATCTGCCACTACAATAACTTCGAGCAGGTCGATCGGATAAGTCTGCGAGTGCACAGCATCAAGAGCGCGCCGCAGCGAAGAACTGCGATTGTGGCTCGGAATAATTATGCTAATTGTTGGATTTTCCCTATTCATATTAGATTTGTATTTGGTAATTAGTAGTTGTTCTTTGGGATTGGGGAATTAATATTTGGTATTTGGTATTTGGGGATTTATAAGTTGTGATTAAAATTTCAAACACTCTTACTTCTTCCCTATCCCCTCAATATCCATCTGTTAAATCCCTTAAATCCATTACACCATCCGTTGCCGGACTTCCCTTTTCCTCCTGACTAATGACTAATGACTAATCCCCAAAGCTTAGAACTTAGTTTCATTTCCCAGATTCATCATGTGAGTAAATCTAAAATCTAAAATCTAAAATCTAAAATCGATTGACTTCCCCTTTAACTTCCTGTAACCGCTTGCGAGAAGAAAAATAAGCCATCGGCCCGCTAATGCACCCCCGCATTTGAGCCAAAAGTAAATCACTAGGAATACAGTCCGGTTGCTTTCGCAAAGAAGCAAATAACTCAGGAATTTGCTTGTAATACAGCCATCCCCAAGCTAATAGAGGTACACTAAATTCTTTGTTGATTACAAACATCCTCGTCCAGAAAGCATAGACTCCGATTCCGTAGCATCGGAGCAAGTTGCGTAGTTCTTCCCAGGTGCGTCGGTGGCGGTGCCAACTCAAAGCTCTCGGTTCGTAGACGATGCGGTAGCCCGATCGCAAAATGCGGGCAAACTGTGCGCTGTCTGAACCGGCCTTAGCAGGCGTACCCACGCCCAAAGCTTCGTCAAACAGCCCGATGCAGTCGATCGAACTTTTCCGCAAAGCCATACTCCCCGAAACCCCCAGTGGAGCTACAATCAGCGGATTGCAGTGCGCCCCGTCAAAAACTCGGCGCTCGAAGCCCTGCCCGTAGGGGCTGTAGAACTCAAACAATTCTTGCGCTTCGGTTTCCAGTTCTAGGGGCATCAGTAGCCCCGTGACACACATAACTCGCGGATCTCTGAAATTTCGCAACAGCGATCGCAGCCAGTTCGGATCGGGGGCAGCATCGTCATCTGTAAAAGCTACGAATTCGTGTTTAGCTTCGCGTAAAGCTCGGTTGCGGGCAGCGCTCTCGCCCGCTACATCTTCGCGCACATAGCGAATTTTTGGGTAATTTTTGACCAATTCACTGCTGACCTCGGTGGCGGGACAATTGTCAATTACCAGGTATTCCTGACCATCATCTGGCAGCAGCATCAGCGCGTCTAGACAGCGCCGCAAATCTTCCGGGCGATCGCGCGTGCAAACTGCTACTGTGGCGATCGGCAATGCCTCCACTGGCCCCCGCTCATCCCATTCTAGAGTGTCGTAGAGCCAGTTTTTCCACAAGTTGTCACCAGCAGCATTCATCAGTTTTTCCCGTAATTCGTCACCGCCAAGGCGGCCTCCGACTACGGGCAAAAGAGCTTGACCGATCGGTTTTCCGTGCAGTCGAATTAAAATCAAGACTTTACTGTAACGCTCCTCAACCGTAATTTCTGGCGGGAGTTTGGAGATTTCCAGGTCAAGAATAGCTGTTGCCATTTTAGATTTTAGATTTTAGATTGCGAAAAAATCCTAGATACTCCCTATATTACCGGAGGTATTTTAGCAGAAATTGTTTTAGGGGATAGCAACTTCTCAATGCCATACTTGCCGATTGCCGATCGCGAATCAAAGATCAAGCCTCATTAATTTTTATTGCTTTTATTTATTTTTACTTTCAATTACCCGCTGATGTCAAGTTTTTTCCCAACACAACTTTTACCAGCGGCAACGATCCCTTGTCGAGGCTTGTGTCAATTGCAGGTGTTATTGGCAGCAGACCGCCACCAAGCCTTGCCATTATTAATGCCACCTCTAAAAACCAGATTTTATGACAAAACCCGGTTTGTGCGATCGCTCCTCATTTCAGCTTTAATTGCGATCGGGTACTATTCTCGACAATAATATACAAAACAATTAAGCACTCTCGCAATTCAAACTTTCGCAAATAGTAGTTCTATAGCAATCCCAAGCCAGTTGTGAGAATAGAGACCGAGCCCATGAAATACTCTTTTTTGACAATAAAGCCCAATGCTAAGTATAACGGCACAAAAAACCATAATATCTTGTAGGGTCTTGTAGAGACCAGTTGAGCTAAGAATCACTCCTATACAACCCACTTTATGAGTGTTCTCGCTCGCCCGACCCACATTTTTACGATTGCCCAAATCAGCACGCGCCGGGTCTCCGTGCATAAAACTGAGATGCACCCTTGGTATTTGGTATTTGGTAATTTATAAGTGGTGATTAAAATTTCAAACACTCTTACTTCTTCCTTGCCCCCTCAATATCCATCTGTTAAATCCCTTAAATTTATTACACCATCCGTTGCCGAACCTCTCTGTTCCTCCTGACTAATGACTAATCCAAAAAGCTTTAGACCTTAGTTTAATTTCCCAAATTCATCTGTGGAGTAAATCTCAAATCTCAAATTTCAAATCTCAAATCGATTGACTTCCCCTTTAACTTCCTGCAACCGCTTGCGAGAATAAAAATAAGCCATCGGTCCGCTAATGCACCCCCACAGTTGAGCCAAAAGTAAATCGCTAGGAATACAGCCCGGTTGCTTTCGCAAAGAAGCAATTAATTCAGGAATTTGCTTATACCGTAGCCATCCCCAAGCTAATAGAGGCACACTGAATTCTCTGTTGATTACAAACATCCGCGTCCAGAAAGCATAGACTCCGATTCCGTAGCCTCGGAGCGTTTTTTGCAATTCTTCCCAAGTGCGGCGATGGCGGTGCCAGCTCAATGCTCTCGGCTCGTAGACAATGCAGTAACCAGCGCGCAAAATGCGGGCAAAAAGTTCACAGTCTTCGCCGCCCACCGTGGGTGTTCCCGCCCCCAAAGCTTCGTCAAACAGGCCAATGTAGTCGATCGAACTTTTCCGCAAAGCCATACTCGCCGAAACTCCCACAAGATGCACAATCAGAGGATTGCAGTGCGCCCCGTCAACAACTCGGCGCTCAAATCCCCGCCCGTGGGGGCTGTAGCACTCAAACCATTCTTGCGCTTCGGTTTCCAGTTCCAAGGGCATCACTAGCCCTGTGACGCACATAACTCGCGGATCGCTAAAATTCCACAAGAGCGATCGCAGCCAGTTGGGATCGGGGGCAGCATCGTCATCTGTAAACGCTACGAATTCATGTTTAGCTTCGCGTAAAGCTCGGTTACGGGCAGCGCTGGAGCCTGGTAAGTCTTCGCGCACATAGCGGACTTTTGGGTAAATTTTGACCAGTTCCTTGGTAGCGTCCGTGCTGGGACAATTGTCAATTACCAGGTATTCCTGACCATCATCTGGCAGCAGCATCAGCGCGTCTAGACAGCGCCGCAAATCTTCCGGGCGATCGCGCGTGCAAACCGCTACTGTGGCGATCGGCAATGCCTCCACCGACCCCCGCTCATCCCATTCTAGAGTGTCGTAGAGCAAGTTTTTCCACAAGTTGTCACCAGCACAATTCCTCAGTGTTTTCCGTAATTCGTCACCGCCAATGCGGCCTCCGACTACGTGAAAAAGAGCTTGACCGATCGGTTTTCCGTGCAGTCGAATTAAAATCAAGGCTTTGCTGTAACGCTCCTCAACCGTAATTTCTGGCGGAAGTTTGGAGATTTCCAGCTCAAGAATAGCTGTTGCCATTTTAGGTTTTAGATTTTAGATTTTAGATTGCGAAAAAATCCTAGATACTCCGTATATTACCGGATGTATTTTAGCAGAACTTGTTTTAGGGGATAGCAACTTCTCAATGCCATACTTGCCGATCGCAGATTGCGAATCAAACATAAAGCCTCATTTTGTTATGGCTATTTATTTATTTTAACTTTCGATGACCCGCTAATGTCAAGTTTTTTTCCTACATAATATTTTTTATCGAAAACCTTCGCACCTCAATGCACGTGTCAATTGTAGGCGTTATTGACCGTCTGCGCCCTCCTCAGTCTCCCCATTAATACCAAATCTAAAAACCAGATTTTTTGACAAAACCCGGTTTTTGCGAGGGCTCTCATTTCAGCTTTAATTGCGATCGGGTACTATTCAAGGGCAACATACCAAACAATTAAACACTCTCCAAGTTCAAACTTTCGCGGTTTAAACACGCAGGGATTAGCTGAAAAACAACTCAGAAACCAACCCCAAAGAAGACCCAACCATGATAACAAACTGAAGATTACAGACTGGTTGGAGGCTCATAGACCTGAGATTATTTCTGGCAAGTTAGTGTGATTTGTACAGGATAAATATCCTCCATTGTCGGGGGATTGATGTGGCTAGGTTGAGGGTAAAACCCAAAAACACATCGTTTTGTCCCCTAGTCACTGAGCGGAGTAAACAAACCTATTATGGGGCAGTCAATCGATTTTAGATTTTAGATTTTAGATTTTAGATTAAAGAATTGAAGTATTGACCCCACGGATAAATTCGGAGGCTCCTTTATCGGATACAGGTTTTTTATTTCTGGACGGATGAATCCGGGGGCTTGTATCCTGGAGGCATTCGGTCAATCGATTTTAGATTTGAGTTTTGAGACTTCGGCGAGACTTTGGGCGAGCCGTCGAGTCCAGCTAAGTCGAGCCGCGCTCAGGCGTTTGGCGAGCCGTCGAGTCGTGCTCAGTCGAACGATTTGAGATTATTTACTTCACAGATGAATCTGGAGCTTGAACAAGAGTCTAAAACTTTGGGCTGCTGGCGATTCCTGTTGGAAACTTATATCCGTTTTTGGGCGATGTCAAAAAGCCATTTAAACTCTCTCCTGGATAGCCAGAAGGTTTGCTTAGAAGAATGTATCAAACTTTTACAAACAAACCGATCAAACTCATAAAGTCTCTCTCTGCCCTGACAAAAGCAGTTAGTTAGCACGATGGTGATTCTAGGTTTTTCAGATTAGACAATACACGGCCCTCCCACCCCCTAAAAATGAAGAATTGTAAAGTTTTATCAAGATGTTGGGTCATCTGAATTAAAATCTCCTCATAAAAAAGATTACCTTTTAGTAGGCGCAAATTGTGGAAAAAGGTTTAAAACTCAGAATATGAGATCGAGCTCGCTGCTCTTACATGGTGCAATAAAATGTAACTTTTGATGCAAGAACCAGTAGCCTGAACTTTGTCGAAGGCCGAATGCCAGTCCGGCTAATGCCTTCGGAAAATCGCTTTCTTGGCGCTGCATCCAATCTTAAGTGCAATTACTTTCCTTGCACGAGAGCCGGAGCCTTCGAGCACACATTAAGCTCCAGGGCTTACGCACCAAAACTTTGATAAACCGGGTTTTTTAACCGGGAGCGAGGGCGGCAACAAAGTGTTTTCTGTTTTCGTTCATCAAACCCGGTTTCAGCGTCCGAGACTGAACTCGATCGAATGAATGCAGTCGCAACCAATGTTTAAAAGTGGCGATACTGCAAGTTGCGTGCAAAGCAGGGAGCTAACCGCAGTGATGGATCTCGATTGTTTACCTTACGGCGCAGGCCACGCACAGGAAGGGGTCTGTCTGCTAGTCCGAATGGGGCCGCACCGCATTTTACTCGACTGCGGTATAGAGGATATTGCACCGCTGTCAGCGACACTAAATCGATCGCTGCCAGCCGATTTTGTGGTGTGTACCCACGCCCACTCTGACCACGCCAGAGGTTTGCTAGCACTCCATCAATCTTTCCCCCACTTGCCAATTTACGCCAGCGAAGTGACAGCGCGACTGCTACCGCTCAACTGGCCAGAACTGGCTCAGCAGCCAGAGTCCCGCTTCTGTCAGGGACTGCCCTGGCAGTCGCCGCTCGAAGTGCGCCCTGGACTGAGCGTGCAGTTGTTCCCGTCGGGCCACTTGCCCGGGGCGGCGACTGTGCTGCTGACTTATGCCGCTCCGCACCGCACCTACACAGTGGTTTACACCGGCGACTTTTTCCTGTCCAATTCTCGTTTGGTCGAAGGTTTGCCCCTGGGAGAACTCAGGGGCATGAAGCCGGATGTGTTAATTTTGGAAGGCAGTTACGGCACGGCGCGCCACCCTCACCGCCGACAACTGGAAAATCAGTTAGCCGATCGCATCCACCGTGCCATCGCCGACGGGTACTCGGTACTGCTGCCCGCCCCGGCCCTTGGTTTGGGTCAAGAAATGCTGATGCTGCTCCGCAGTCACCACTACTTTACTGGCCGCGACTTGGATATTTGGGTGGACGGCACTGTCGCCGACGGGTGCGACGCTTATCTGGAACTGTTACCCCAATTTCCCACCGCCGTCCAAAATTTTGCTCTGCACCAACCTTTGTTTTGGGACGAAAGGGTGAAACCCCGCGTCCGCCGGCTGTCTGCCGAACAACGCCCCGGATTGGGAGCCACGCCCTGTATTGTAATTACAGACAAGTTAGCTGATTTGGCTTTGTATGTTGCCGATGGCACACATCCTTGGATTTTGCTCGCCCCTCAAAAACCAGGATATCCCGTCAGCGACTGGCTGGGCAACAGGCCCGAATCTGGAGTCACAAGTGTCGAAACTTATCTGCTAGCCGAACACTGCGACGGGCCGGGGACTACCCAACTCATCCACAATTTGCGTCCCCAGCACGTAATTTTAGTCCACGGTTCCCCTGCATATTTGGCTGACTTGGCTAACTTGGACGAGCTGCGAAACCGCTACCAGTTGCACACTCCGGCGGCCGGAACATTGGTCGAATTGCCGATCGGGGAAATGTTTTTGCAGCCCGCTATCCCGGAAACTAACTATGAGGGAGAACTCAGCGAATTGGGGACAGAGGTAGCAATTAGCTTGCCGAGTCCGATTACAGCCGATCCCCGGTGGGCCAATTTTGCCGATACCGGTTTGGTAGAAGCCCGCTGGCAAGGCGAAGAACTGGTACTGCGCGGCATCTCCCAGCGGGAACTCCTGTTTCAAGGCAGCGCCGTTCAGGCAAACCTTGAATGCTGTGGCAATTGCCAGCACTACCGCAGCCAGCGCTGTTGGAACCAATCCAGTGCTTTGTTTGGCTTTAAAGTAACCCCCGACGGTTTCTGTCCGGTGTTTAAAGCGATACCGGAGTCCGAACTTTTCCTAGAAGATGGGGAAACAGACGGCGAATAAGCTGTCGGGAACCTCGAAACCAGCCCGCAGGCAAAGAAAACAAAAGAACAGTCCTGGACGCACCCAGACAAAAAACCCGGTTTCAGCAGCGGTAAGCTGTCGCGTATTGAATTTTTAAACTACTGTGTACTTACGCTGTTGTGGGGAGTAGGGGTTGGGCAGGAGAGCCCGCCATCAAGCTTAAATTTAAAGGCAAAATAGCTTATGGGGTCACAACCCAGAATATTTTTGGCCTAAACTGGGTTTTTTGCATAATTTCTCCACAAAAAAGGGAGAAAAGCCGTTTTCTTTTCCCCCAAGTTTTCCTTCTGCCTCAAGCGCGAGCTCAAAACTATTCCAAATTCGAGTCGGGGTAGTGATTGCGAATTTGTTCGGCTTCGGGACAATCATCAGAAACTAGGGGTTCGCAGTTAGTTCGGGATACCGAAGCCAACTTCTGGGACACAGCTCCAATACTTTCGAGACGCACCATTTCTTCCCAGGAGCTGATTTCGTCTTCTTCGTCGGTTTCGTAGCGCAGCGTGACTAGATCCCCTTCAATATCTAGGATACGAGCGCGCTCTATCCAACGTTGCTGATCTCGAAGAAAAATAGAAACCTCACGACCATCACAACAGAGTTGATAGATTTTGCGCTGTAGCATTTGTCAGTTCTCCTGCGCAGTGTAACTTGCTTAAAATATGGTCTGTTTACCGTAACGTACTTTGGGTTTTACATCGGAAGGCACAGCCGTATGGACTGGCCAGTTTCACGTTTTCCGCAACTTTGGTACCGATGGGAGTTACCAAATTTGATTTTACCACCAAATCTATCTAGTACGCCATTTATCCAATTACAGGTTGTGCAGCCAGTGGCATCCCTCGTGAGAGGCATTTGCCAGCATAGATCGGAGCATTAGGACTTGACTCCGGCACGCGATTAACAGCGACAATAACAACAGACTCTGCCTCAAAAATCTCCCTCTCTTTTGCCTCAAGTCCACCAGAAACCTATTGTTTCGACGTTTGTTCGATCGCCCACTAACGCCGTCAAGGCTCAATCTCAAATCTCAAATCTCAAAGCCAAAGCTCTAAAGCGACAC
>NZ_JAUBVE010000050.1:43072-49683 GCF_036705715.1 Microcoleus sp. AT3-D2
TAAAATTTAAAATCGATTGTTCGATCGCCCACTAACGCCGTCAAGGCTCAATCTCAAATCTCAAATCTCAAAGCCAAGCTCTAAAGCGACACTCAAACAGCGACAATAAAAACAGACTCTGCCTCAGAAATCTTCCTCTCTTCTGTTTCAAGTCCCCCAGAAACCTCTTGTTTGGAGGTTATTTCTAGCCCCCAGTACCCTCTCTGAACTCAATCTAAAATCTAAAATCTAAAATTTAAAATCGATTGTTCGATCGCCCACTAACGCCGTCAAGGCTCAATCTCAAATCTCAAATCTCAAAGCCAAGCTCTAAAGCGACACTCAAACAGCGACAATAAAAACAGACTCTGCCTCAGAAATCTTCCTCTCTTCTGTTTCAAGTCCCCCAGAAACCTCTGGTTTCGACGTTTGTTCGATCGCCCACAGTACCGCCTCTTTCCTCAATCTAAAACCTAAAACCTAAAATCTAAAATCTAAAATCTAAAATCTAAAATCGATTGACCGGAGTGTGATAAAAATCACTGACAGCAGGCAGCCCCTAAATGTAGAAAATGGTGGCGGCCAACAACTAGCTTCAAAACGGGCAGCGGAACCTGTGGCGGTTAAGCTAAAAGAATTGCGGTTCCGTTCAACACAAATTGGAGTCATCGCTCGTGCGTATTAAGGAGGCTAATTGATGGTGTACGCAGAAAATTGGTCGCAGCCGTCTATCTTGGAGCTAGCGCGATCGGGCAACTTTCAAGCCCTGAATTACTGGATTGACAGCTTGCTGCGCCCCGAAGGGATTTATGCCCGCGTCGAACAGGCTCAGGCCGGCTGCGTCCAAATCCTCGTAGAATTCCAGCGCGAATTTGCGCCAGATACTACATTACTAGGGAGCACTCTCCGAGAAGGCTTAGTCAAATTTATTTGCCACCAACTCTGGAGACTCAACTCGCCAGCAGTAGAAGGAGTCAGAATTCACGCGCGCTTGGCTGGGGATGCAGACATTCTCTGGAAACAGTCAGTGCGAATTGTCACTCCGGCAAACCGCCAGCGGCGACGTTACCGTTCCCTACCGGCCATCGATTGGGTTAAATTTAAAACGTATCGTTCTCTGCTGCTAGTGGGATCGGCACTTGCCTCATTTATTTTAGGGTGTTGGGTCAGCTACCACGAGGCTGTGACCCTGCAGTTAGGCTCTCCAGTATCCCGCTACCAGCAAGCTGCTCTAATTTCGGGGCCGCCTCCAAAACGTGCGGATACGGTGCAAGCGGCCTTAGAAGTGGTACCAGTAGTACAGCAAAAGCAAGTTGCTAATCCTTACGACCCAACAGTAACGCTGATGTTCGGAGGAAACGTGAATCTATCGGATGCGCTCGGAGCATCTGCTGCCAACGATCACCAATGGGCTTTCGCCAATATGGACGAGTATCGGCAAGCAGATGTGGCGATGGTTAACCTAGAAAACTCTTTGACTCGCTCTACATTGGGCTCTGCTAAAAAACAATTAAATTTTAAAGCCGATCCAGAATCGGTGAAAGTATTAACAGCCGGAGGAGTGGATATTGTCAATCTGGCAAATAGCCGCGCTATGGATTACGAGGAACCAGGGCTGGTGGAGACTATGAATACTCTAGATAATAGTGGGATTCAACACCTGGGAGCCGGCAGAGATATTAAAGAAGCGAGGCGTCCAGATATTATTGAAGTTAAGGGTCAGCGAATTGCCTACCTCGGTTATTATGATGCCGAGCTTAACATCGCCGACCAAGGGAAAGCGGGAACTAACCCTCGCCGCAACAATCGCGTGGCGGAGGATATTCGAGCTCTTAGGGGTCAGGTAGACTGGATTATTGTTAATTACCACTGGGGAGTCGAATTGGCAGATTATCCAGGGGACTGGCAGATTGATTTGGCTCGGTTCACGATCGACCAAGGAGCTGATTTGGTAGTGGGACACCATCCCCAGGTACTGCAAGGTGCAGAAATTTATAAGGGCCGCCCGATAGTTTACTCGCTGGGGAATTTTATATTCGGCGGGAATGCTCGCAGGGATTACGATACCGCAGTCCTGAAAGTATCGCTCAAAGACAGGAATATGAAGGTAGAGTTTCTGCCTGTGGAGGTGAAAAAGTTGCAGCCGAAGGTTGTGAAGGGAGCCGCAGCCGATCGCATCCTCAAACGCGTCGAGCAAATTTCTAGTATTTTCGATCGACCGATGGGATCTTCTGTAGTTCTCGATTCCCTAGTCCAGCCAGGAGCGACATCAAAAACTCCAAATTATCCATTGCCCGGAGCAGCAAAGAGCGGTACATACCAGCCGGGGCGAGGTTCCGGGGGAACGTCCGGTGAAAGCAATCAGCAAGGCCCCGGACAACCCAAACCTACTTTGATTTTGCCGGCTTTGCCGGCTGCGCCCCAACAGCCGGACAACTCCTCATTTTTCCCGAACGGGACAGGGCCTGCAATTGAGTCAAACCCGCCTCCGAATCAAAATTTGCCGCCACGCATCTACCCCACTCAACCTCAAAATCCCAGCCGGGAACCAGAGCCATTTACAAAAGAGCCATTCATCAAAGAGCCGTTTATTTCGCCCCCATCTCCCAGTCAAGGAGCAGTGCCGAGTCCCCAAAGCTATCTTCCCCGCACTCGGGCTGTATCTTTTGAAGTCGCACTCAAAGAGCAGCCAGCCTCCGCGATCGTTCCAGCTACCACCAGCAAGCGCTCCAAGCACCGGCTCGCCCTGCCTCCTATAGCTAGGATCATTGGTTAGCCGGTGGGGGCCGGAGCGAGGCAGCAGGGGGAGGATAGGGGCGGTAATGGGTGAACATCAACATACCAGCGACCAATTATTAACGATCGATTTACTGACAACCAATGATCAATGACCTACTACCGATGACAAATGTGTTTGCGATCGCGCTCAAGCAAAAGCAGTACAAAACCTATATCCTCTCCGACGAAACCGCTAACTCTACTCTAGAAGTTGTGCCGGAACGGGGCGGTATTGCCACTAGCTGGCTGGTTGAAGGCAAAGAAATCTTCTATTTGGACGCGGAACGGTTCGCCAATCCCAATCTAACTGTACGTGGCGGGATTCCCATCCTGTTTCCCATCTGCAGCAATCTCCCGGAGAATACTTACACCCACAAGGGAGTGGAGCGTAAGCTCAAACAGCACGGTTTTGCTCGAGATTTGCCTTGGACAATAGGTGAACAAGTTACCGAGGGTTGCGCCGCTCTGACGCTGATTCTCAATAGCTGCGACAAGACGCTGGCTGTTTATCCCTTTGATTTCCAACTAGCCTTCACTTATCAGATTAAAGGCAATTCTTTGGAAATTTTTCAGCGATACACCAATCTGTCTGACGAACCCATGCCATTTTCTAGTGGTTTGCACCCCTACTTTTTGGCGACGGACAAATCTAAGCTCCGCTTTGAGATTCCGGGGATGCAGTACAGAGATCAGAACACCCACCAAAAGGGTTACTTCACAGGGGTTTTTGACGAGACGCTCGATGAAATTGATGTTTCCTTTGACGAGCTCACTGGTCTTGCTGCTACTGTCACTGATGCGGCGAGCGGCTTGCGGCTCACCCTCAGTTACAACTCCAGCTATGGGAAGTTGGTTTTCTGGATGGTGAAGGGCAAGGATTTTTACTGTTTGGAACCTTGGACTGCTCCTCGAAATGCCCTCAACACTGGCGAACACTTGATTTATTTGCAGCCGGGAGCGACTTGCGAGATGCTGGTTCGCATGACTGCAAATTTTATTTAAAAAACACTTGCTATTTCAAATGAGGGGTGCTACTATTAGAAATTGTGTGCGGTAACAATGTTTTCGCGGGTCGCTAGCTCAGCGGTAGAGCATTCGGCTTTTAACCGATTGGTCTCGGGTTCAAATCCCGGGCGACCCATAAAAAATTTGTGAGTGAAAAATTTTGAGTTTTGAGTTGAATGCTCGGAACTCAAAATTTTGTTTTTTGAACTTTTAAGTAAATCTGGAAAGATAGTGCGCGATCGGTCGCAAATTGTCTTAATATTATCGTAAGAATTGAGCTTGTCCAAAATCCACTGCCCAAAAATCACAAATAATTAGGAGGAATATCTATGGCGCTTGTACCTATGCGATTGCTGCTCGACCACGCGGCTGAAAATGGTTACGGCCTACCGGCTTACAACGTCAACAACATGGAGCAAATCCAAGCGATCATGCGCGCTGCTGACGAAACCAACAGCCCTGTGATTCTGCAAGCTTCTCGCGGCGCTCGCTCCTACGCTGGCGAAAATTTCCTGCGCCACTTGATTTTGGCAGCAGTTGAAACCTATCCTCACATTCCCATTTCCATGCACCAAGACCACGGCAATGCCCCCGGCACTTGCTATTCTGCCATGCGCCAAGGTTTCACCAGCGTCATGATGGACGGTTCTCTGGAAGCGGATGCTAAGACTCCCGCTAGCTACGAGTACAACGTTCAAGTTACTCGCGATGTGGTGAATGTTGCTCATTCGATCGGCGTTAGCGTTGAAGGCGAACTGGGTTGCTTGGGTTCTCTGGAAACAGGGATGGGCGAAGCAGAAGACGGCCACGGCTTTGAAGGTGCGCTTTCTCACGATCAGTTGCTGACAGATCCTGAACAAGCTGTTGATTTCGTCGAGCAAACCGGCGTTGATGCTCTAGCAGTTGCGATCGGCACTTCTCACGGCGCTTACAAGTTCACTCGCAAGCCGACTGGCGAAATTTTGGCAATCAGCCGCATTGAAGAAATTCACCGCCGCTTGCCGAATACTCACTTGGTAATGCACGGTTCTTCTTCTGTGCCCCAAGAATTGCTGGAAATCATCAACAGCAACGGTGGCAAAATCCGCGAAACCTACGGCGTACCTGTGGAAGAAATCCAAAAGGGCATCAAGTGTGGCGTTCGCAAGATCAATATCGATACTGACAACCGTTTGGCGATTACCGCTGCGGTGCGCGAAGCTTTGTTTGCCAAGCCCGATGAGTTTGACCCCCGCCACTTCTTGAAGCCGTCGATCAAGTATATGCAGAAGGTTTGTAGCGATCGCTATAATTCTTTCGGTTGCGCCGGTCACGGTACAAAGATTAAGCAAGTGTCTTTGGACGATTTTGCAGCTAAGTATGCTAAGGGCGAATTGAGCTCTTCTGCTAAGAAGACTGTAGCTGTTTAAGAATTTTAGGTTTTAGATTTTAGATTTGTCTGAGGTCTAAAGTTTGGATTGCCGGGTAGCTTTGAAGTTGCCCGGTTTTTGTTTGTGGACACAAACCCATAGAAGTGATATTGAAAACTGCGATCGCTATAGCAGTATCCCTACTTTTGCTTACAATGAAGCTAATGTTCGTGGGAAATTCAACGGTTTGAATCAAAGGTGGACGAATGGCAAAGGTTATTGCAGTTACAGAAGCTATTAAAAGCCTGGCTGAGGCTGAATCAAGGTTGAATTTGAGCAGAACTGAGGATGAGGCTTTTTTTACAGAGTGGCAAACCCAATTGCCAAGTCTCAGCGATTCTGAACAGACTGCTTTGGATACGCTACGACGTAGATTGCTATATCATAGAGCCGATGGAGAATTGTTAGAAGGGGCAGTGACTTTGCTGGTGGCATCACCTTTATTAGAACTGGCGGGATTCTACGATCCACCGTTTAGAATGAAGGCTGAAGCTGCGATTGAAATTGCGATCGATGATGGGGAAGAAACCTTGCGCGGACGAATTGATATTTTGATTTTGCAGAATCAGCTTTGGGTAATGGTTTTGGAGTGTAAGAAGACTACCATTTCGACGCGATCGGCATTACCCCAAGCATTAGCATACATGATGGCAAATCCTGATTTGGATAAACCGAGATTTGGTATGTTGACGAATGGCGATGATGTGTTGTTTGTGAAACTCAGGGCTCAACCTACACCCGAATACGGCTTATCGCGGGCATTTTCGATTTATACTGTGCGAAGTGAATTGCGATCGGCTTTTCAAGTCTTGAAGAATTTAGGGCAAGGTATTACTGCCGTCTAAGTTACGGTGAAGGTATTGCCTCAGTACAGGTGAAATCGTGTAAAAATTTGCTTGTTGTTCAATCAAGCAGCGCCGCGATAGAGATTGCAGGGCATTTAGCAAATCTGAAGCCGGAATTATGTCATTTTCTAGCAATTTTGCCCGGTTGATTGGCTGGCTTTCTTTCGCTAATAAGGAGATTACTTGTTTTTCTACTTCCGATAGGCGATCGAACTGCTGCTGTAAAACATCTTTCAAATCTTCCGGCAACAAGATGGTATCATTTGGTAATAACTCAGTCACGCCTCCTCCCAAGTCTTGAATCAGATTCGCCACGCTTTTTAACCATAGGGGATTACCTTGGTAGCGATGAATGAGTGCTTCACTGTTGTCGCTTTCTTCTAACCCATAATTTCTGAGTATTTCCCGTGCGGCGGCGATGTCTAAACCTTGGAGTTGTAAGGTGCGAATAGAAGGATTTTGGCTTTTAACTTGAGTCACTTCTCTCGGTTGTTCCCAACCGATTAACAGAAAGCAGCTGGGAGCATGTCACTTTTGCAATAAGTATTTATACTTGTTGTGCAGTTTTTGGCGGTCTACCAATTAAGCCATTTAA
>NZ_JAUBVE010000051.1:0-49669 GCF_036705715.1 Microcoleus sp. AT3-D2
TTAGCAGGCATTCACTTTGTCTGAATATCATTATGTTATATTATACCACTATGCGTTTTAAATGCACAACAGCTTAGCAGCCCCGCTGCTAGTCCAAATGCTTCTGGAACAAAACCGCCACTATCACTCAACCCGACTACACAAATAGCTGCAACTCCTGGTCATTCTAACTCATCAAAAGGGGGTCAAGTAGTAGAATCATGCCCTTATCATTTAGAGTTGGTGGTCGAAAAAGAAGCCGATCGAACTCACCTGGATTTCTATTTGCAAAGAGGCGACAACCACCAGACAATACCTAATGCGAAGATAAGCGGTCAAATTCAGATGCCCGATCGCACTCAAAAGGATCTTACCTTTACTTATGACCAGAAAGACCAGCACTATACTGCTTTCCTGCCTGGAAAAGCTACTGGTCAGTACCAGATGAAGATTACTGCTGATATTAAGGGTCAAAAGGTAGACGGTCGATTTACGTTCAATCGTTAGGGATACGGCACTGCCAATAGTTGGCGAATTAAGACTGAAACCATTAACTATATCGTTTACAGCCGATTGTTCCCCTCTAAATACCCCTTGTTTTACAATGTTAAAAGCTTCTAACAGGTGCATCGAATTTGATTTAATCCGAGCTTTGGCTATCGTCAGTGTTGTGATTATTCATGCTGGTTTTTTGTCATTACCCGATCCCAGACTTCTATTTATTTCGATCGATACACTCCAACTTTTCTGTGTACCTGCATTTTTACTGCTCAGCGGTTTTTTTCTTACCAACAAGCGTGAGAATCAAAATAACCCAACGCTGATATTAAAGAAAAGGCTATCGCGAATTATACCACCCTATCTTTTTTGGTCGGTAGCCTTCTACATTTTAAATAATTTTGGCAACCTCAAACGATTTGATTTACTTGGATTAGTTAGAGATGTGCTGACAGGTTCTGTGCTGCCCCCCTATTACTTTATAGTTGTGATTGTTCAATGCTATTTGTGGTGGTGGATTTTAGTTAAATTAAGATTTTTAGAACCCCGAAAAGTTTTGGCTTTGGGTTTCACCATTCAAATAGTTTTTACCCTAGTCTTTTACTTAGTTGCTCTCAAATACTTACCTTCCATACCTATACCGCTGATAGAGCGCTGGATTTTTAGTTGGATTTTGCCGTTTTCCACTGGTTTAGTTCTTGGCAGTTGTTATGACAACATTCAAGGATACCTTCATCGCCAAAGAATGCTTATTTTAGCAGCAACTATCTTGTTCTATCTAGCAAGTATTGGGGAATTTTACCTACTCAGTGAAGTAAATTCGGATGCCTGGTTTGCCCGATCGTTTTTTAAACTATCTACTCAAGGATACGCAATTTTGTTCGTACTGTCGATATTGGCATTTTCTCAAAGCATCATACTTCCCAGTAAACTATCGAAATTAGTCAAAATATTGGCGGCTTACTCCTTTCCTATATACCTGCTAGATGTGATGGTAGTAAACTATGTTAATTTAGCGTCTTATAAATTTATGTATTCTCCCGATCCCCTGCTCAAGCTCGGAGTTTTAGTGACGGTAGATTTGCTAGTTTGTTTTGGGATTATTTACCTGTTGCAAAAACTTTTACCCAAGAATTACAGTCAGTACATTCTGGGAATTTAATCTGGATTTACGCCACATCCCTGGGGCAGAGGCGCTGGAAGATGTGGAAAATGGGTTTAACAATTTCATCCTGATTTCATTGCGTAATGTCAATGTGAAGTTAAGGAGAGTTAAATGTGGCTCAATGATTTAAAACATTAAACTTTTCAGGGATCTTTACCTATGAGCGAACACCCACACTATCACCCATCCTATTGCGATACAGTGGTTCAGTGCGCTACTGAATGCGAAAAATGCGCTGAGTTCTGCATCGGAGAAATGCCAGAATGCCGCCGACTCTGCCGAGATTGTGCAAACATCTGCTGGACTTGCGCTAGTTTTAGGAGTCGCGGTTCGTGCTTTGCAGAGGTAATCGGTAAAGTCTGTGCGGATATCTGCGAAGCTTGCGCTAGCGAGTGCGAGAAACATCAAAACGAACACTGTCAAAAATGCGCTGAAGCTTGTCGGGGCTGTGCTGCGGAATGTCGCGATATGGCAAGTGCTGCTGCTTAATTAATCACGCTTCGGCAAGGTGGGATTTGTAATACTCACCTTGTCTGGAAACAGTTAGTTCCAATATTCAATAAATTAATTATGAAACTCCAAAACATTGTAGGAACAAATAAGAAGGTGGATGTAAAGGCGATCGCTGCCGATAAAGAGCTCACTCGCCAAATCCAAATTCGTCTCATCGACTTAGGTTTGCTAGACCCTCCAGCCAACGGCATCTTTAGTGCAGTCTCTACTGCGGCTCTCAATCGATTTCACAAGCTGATTCAGTGCACTGATGAACCAGGATTTATCGGAGCAAAAACAGCCGAGAAACTTATTGAAGCCAAGCCATCGGATCTCAAATTTCCACCTCCTGTCCTCAAGATAGTTAAGGAGACATTTCTCAAGGCTAGACCTATCTATGCGTTAAATTTATCAGATGCAGAGAAACAAGAAATTGAAACGGGGAAAGTATTGGAGCTTGTCTCTTATGAAATGGTTCGCGATCACATCCGAGTAGCTTTCCGAAAAGATTCCTTTAAAAATTCTCAAATCTGGTATGTCTATAGGCCGCACGTCCAAATTTTACAAGAAGGAAAGGTAATTTATCCAAAAACTAAGCCTAAGAGCTTTCAACTTGCTAATTTTCCTTACAAGTACCAACTGGATAATTACTATAATCCGACTGGTGCTTGCAATGTCACATCAATGGCAATGTGCTTGCAGTTCCTCAACAAACCGCGCCGGGACAAGATCGGTCAATTTGAGGACGAACTCTACCAATATGCACTCAACAAAGGTTACAGTCGCTGGAACCCCTACGACTTGGCAAAAATTGTCAGAGAGTATGGTGCTCAAGATACCTTTAAAGAGAATGCGACATTTGAGGAAGTTAAAGATTGGTTAGTAGATGGAAACCCAACTGTCATACATGGCTATTTTACTTCTTTCGGTCATATTCTGCCCGTAGTTGGATATGACGAAACTGGCTTGATTGTTCACGATCCTTATGGAGAATGGTTTGCTAGCGGGTATAACAACAACGCCAATGGAGCTTATCTTCACTATTCCTATGATTTAATCCGTCGCGTTTGTATGGCAGATGGAAATTTCTGGGTTCATTTCATTTCCAAGTAAGAGAGTAAAGCGCTTGTTTGCTATTAAAATTCACCTCTCACTGGTTCATATTTCATCTTGATTTCATAATTAGCTGTCAATCTAGTTAATAAGAAGCTAACTCTTCAAATATGAATGTTGAAGTAGGTTGGCGTACTGTACTTAATTCCCTAGAGAGTCAAAACTATGAGAACACTCATTTACGGTGCTGTATTTGCTCTGTCAGCCACAGTTTTAGTTCCTGCTGTCCATGCGAGCACCAGAACAGGCGCCGAGAATTTTCCTCACATTGATAGTGCAGTACAATTTCCGGAAACTAAGGCAAGAATCGTCAGGCATACTTTCCGGCTGCACATTCCTCAAGGAACTAGGGCTATTTCTCAATTAAAAATTAGCGTTCCTGCGGGGTTAACTGTCAGGGATGATATCAGTATATCTGACGATTCAGGTCAAAAAATTGACACTAAGGTTTCTGTCAACAGCAATCAAGTTATACTAACCTTCTCCCAACCTCTTTCTCCCGAAAACACAATCAAAATTACCATGAATAAAGTAATAATTTCTGGAGTTTCTAACGCTTGGATGTACCAACTTACTGCTATATTAGTTGGCGACAATACAGACATTATCCTCGGTATAGCACGGGTTCGTAGCTATCAATAAAAAAATCAGGTGTTACGGCCGATCTTTCATCCTGATTTCATCCATACGTATCAAACTAAGAAATAAGCCAAACGTTAGTTTTCAAGGAGTGCAGTCGTGAAAAAATTAATTAGTATTAGTGCAGCATTTGCCTTAATTCTTACCTCTTCTATCTCCGCAGCAGAAGCAACAGGAATACCGGGAGATTCCCAATCTCCTCACATTGTCGGAGGCCGTTCCTATCCTGACTACCCAACTTGGAGAGCCTTCCACGATTTTGACGTTCACGTTGAGGGAGAAGCCATTTCAGAACTGTCAATTCAGTTGCCATCACTGCGAATCAAGGGTATTGAAGTAAGCAGTCAATCCGGTGAAAAGATTGAGGCAACAACTTCTGTTAAAGGTGGAAAAGCAACGGTAGTTTTCTCCAAACCTGTAGTTGCCGGGACTGTGCTGACAATTTCTATGCTTGAGGTTGAGGCTTCAATCTACCCGCGTAATTATATATACCGCGTTTATGCCAAGAAAGTGGGTCAGAGTTCAGACAGTAAAGTTGGTACGGCCAATATTCAAACTCTCCCGCGTTGGTAAATGCTTGTGAAGGTTGAGTCTTTAAACGACTGACATCTGACCTGGATTTATTTCAGGGCTTTTAAACCAATTAATGCCGAGTCCATTGAGTTAATTATTTGAGGAGCATCGCCATGAAAAAGTTACTTTACGCTGCTGCATTCACCTTTGTGCTAGCATTTAATGCCCCGACTACTCTTGCAGGAGGAGCCATGCGAAATGCTAATGTTTCTCACCTCGTACACAGCGGCGCCCATCCCAATAACGCTCGCTTTCAGGGTGCTACCCATCATTTTGAAGTTCACGTTCAGGGAAAAGCTCTTTCGGCACTTGCAATTGATTTGCCGGATGATGTGAAAATGCGTAGCGGAATTGAGGTCAAAAATCAATCTGGTCAAAAAATCGAGTCTCAAGTTTCTGTTAATAACCGAAAAGCCACAGTAGTTTTCTCCCAACCTGTTTCTCCTGATACCACCATATCAATTGATATGCGGGGCATATACACTCCTGGTTACAGTCGGAATTGGGGCTATGCTATCTCTGGTAAAATGGTGGGAATAAATGCAGAAGTACCACTCGGTACAGTTTTAATTCAAACCTACTAAAGGTAGCTGGCAGTTAGGGATTTTAAATTGCAATTAACTTGAATAAATTCGAGAAAATTGCAATTTAAAATTTGCTCTTACTTAAAGGCTAAAAGCTAAAAAAGTCTGAAGAGTGCTATCTTTTGTTGCTCAATTTTTAAAAAGATTTACTGCTATAAATTAGAGTTATGCCCTGACCAATTAGCTATTAACACTTTAACACTTACCAATTACCACTTAGGAAGATGAATCAAAATAAACTATTTAATCGGACTCGCTGGAAATTAGCCATTTCCTATGCAGCAGTAATGGGTTTGATTTTAAGCTTGTTGGGATTTGGTGTATATAAGGCGATCGCCCACGCTCACTGGGTAGCCCTAGACCGGGAATTAGAATCGGTAGCGGGAACGCTACATGACAGCCTAGAAATCAAATTGCAGCAGCCCGGACGCTTAGAGCCAATAGTAAGCGAACTTTTGCCCAACCTCCGCCTAATGGGAGTTAACGACATTAAAGAACAGTTGCCCAGCCGCCATACTTTAAGCGCTATCAACCAAGGCCATTACTATATTCGTTTATTTGATAAGTCAGGAAATTTGATTGCTACAGCAGGCGCTTATCCCAAAGAATTGCTAGCGACCTTTAACTCAGAACACTGGCAAACAATTACTGACAGCAAAGGCAATATTTATCATCAAATTTCTGTATCACTGCATACTCAAAATCAGAAAAGTTGGGGATATTTTCAAGTGGGGCGGAGCTTGCAAGACTTCAACGATTATCTCAGTACAGTCAGATTAGTTTTAAAGTTGGGATTGCCTACTGCGTTAATCTTGGTAGGTTTTTCTAGTTGGTGGCTGGCAGGATTGGCAATGAAACCAATTTATGCTTCCTACCGACAAATTCAACAGTTTACAGCGGATGCTGCCCACGAATTGCGGACGCCTTTAGCGGCATCCCAAGCGACAGTAGAATCCGGGCTGTTAATGTCTGAATTGGATGAAAAAGAAGCACGGGAAATTTTGCGAACTGTAGAGCGTCAAAACCGCAGATTGACTCAGTTAGTGGCTGATTTGTTGCTGTTGGCGCGGATGGATAATCAACCGATACCCGATCGCCATCAATTGTGTTGTTTAAATGACTTGGTTAGCGATTTAGTCGAGGAATTGGCAGCAATGGCGATCGCCAGAGAGGTAGCGCTAACATCGGAATTGCCGGTGCATCAGCCCTTGACTATTATTGGTGATTCTAACCAGCTTTATCGCTTAGTTTTTAATTTAATTGTCAATGCCATTCAATACACTTCACCTGGTGGCCAAGTAACTGTTATTTTAGAAAAAACTGACCATTTAGTTGTGATTCATGTCCAAGATACAGGGTGTGGGATTGCAGCAGAAGATCAAAAGCAAATTTTTGATCGTTTCTATCGAGTTAACAGTTCACGCGATCGCGTTACTGGCGGCTCGGGATTGGGATTGGCGATAGCGCAAGCTATAGCCTTAGCACATGGCGGTAGCCTGACTGTGCAAAGTAAATTGGGTACGGGTAGCATTTTCACACTGCGATTTCGAGAAAGAAATGCGGCGTTGATGAATGATGCCATGAATCATGGAGTAATCGGCACATCCTAGAACTTGGGCGTTGGGCGTTGCACATTTATGGTATGATGGACAAATATACTTAACTAACTAGGGCTTGCTCAATAAGTGGTTCAAGTAAACACTGTATGGATTTTCGGACGAAAAAAGGTAGTAATGTGCAGGAAAAACAGGTGAAATAGATCAAAATCCCTGCATTACCATCTGCGAGCATATACATAAAAGCGGAACTTTATCTTCTCCCACCCTTGGAGTTTGAGCTAGCCAACGGATACAAAGGGCTTTTTCCAACTCGACCACACATGATTTTTTAGGGCCGATGGCTTGTGCAATCATCTTTGATAAGTCGCTTCTTCAATCCTATGTTTTCTTCCCCTTCTTCTTTCCATTATCACTCTCTTTCCTGGATCATAGAATTTGTTGGTAACACGATGATATTATACAGGGTTTAAAAAACCTTATTCGTAGCAATATTAGCCATTCCCTTTTGTTTAATATTTTAATTCAAGCTGATGTTGAAACTCAACATTTGCATTTGACTGCTTACAACTTAGAATTCGGAATGCAAATGAATTTTGATGCAAATGTCAATCAACCTAGAAAGCTTACCCTCCCGACACCCATACTTGCTTAAATTCGACCAAAATTTGCTAACGGCAGCTTCCCCTTATAATCGCTTCCAGGTCAAGGAGAGCTTTCACCTTCTTCAGCCTCAATCTCCAACTGATACACCCTCAAACTCGGATGTTCGCCAATCAGTCGCCAGCCATATCCTTCAACCGTTGGGGTAGGTCGCACTCCCTGGCGGTACAGGAATATCGGCTCATTTCTCATCAATGCGGTGAATATCTCCCGCTCTCTGTCTTTGCCATCATCCCAAATCAGGTGAGCTTTGCCGAAGTACCCCGCACCCATCAAACTGGCGAACAGCCATTCCATGAGAGCTTGCTGCTGTTTCTGGGTTAGCGGGGATTCACCGTAGCTATCGATTATGGGAAGCTCGGATTTGGGTTTGAGCGAGGCGAGGAGGGCGGTGACGAGGTTGAGGTACTTTTTCATCCGTAGTAGAGAGGCGTAGACCAAATATTATGCACTGGCGCAACAAATTGGAAAAAGTCTCGCACCAACTCAATACCTAGTCACAATTATATCAAACTGATAACAGTGGCTGTTGAGAAATTCAGGTAATCTTGGAATTAGATGAGCAAAATCTGGAAATTGTTCGCCACAGATTTTCTTAGTAATTCGAGGCTGATGAGGGTTTATTTCGCTAAATTTCGGAAAACCTCGGATTCACCTTGCCCATCTATTCGATCGATTCTTAGCTATTCACATCACATATCGAGCCGTATCCTCACGAAATCACGGCAGTTTATCAAGAAATGCTACCACGTCAGTTTTTCCGCTTCTTACGGGCAGGCAATCCAGGGACAAGGAAAATCATGATGACCAGATTGTCAATTTGTAGCTTTGTCTAATTGTTCTTAGTGGTCGCTTAGGAATCACTGGCAATGACAGTTTTATTGAATATAAAATGCTTTTCGTTGGTTGTAAGTATGAAATACAATTAATTGACTAAAAGCTACTTAAATGCTATTAACGTAGTCCTTCGCTTTTGGACGATGATGTTTTTTCTCCATAACTATGACTATCTCTCATCAATCACATCTAAATCTAATGAGCAAAATAGCCACAATAACTAAAAATCACATCGAATGGTTTAAGGAACCGAAGGACTGCTTTTTCTACTATGGCAGCAACTGGTGTCCGGGTTGGGCGATGGCGCTACCCTTCGACTCCGCTCAGTGCAAGGCGCCACGCAAGCTACGGTAAAATTGAACTTCCGTTGGCGCAGCCCTCGCAGAGGATCGTTCCTCAATGTTTCCATCTGGTAAGAGATGCTTCCGGTGACTGTCATTGGCTTCCTAGTAACAAAGCTTCTTTTCGTGGGGAAGGTCAAAGTCATCTGTTTGACAGTAGTTATAGCAATCCTAAATCATTTGTGAATTCTTACTTCCTCCCCGCGGGTTCGGGGAGGGTTGGGGTGGGGTAAAAAATTTACGACTCATTTAGGATTGCTATAGTGCAATTTATCTTAAGAAGAATTTCTAACTTGGGTAGGGAGATTGCTGGAATTGGGCCGCAGTTGGAGTGGATGTGTTGCCGTAGAAGTGGGACACTCGTAACTTTACGAGCTCGGGTTCAATTTCGGGGTCGAAGCTGCCCTCGCGGCTGTTAATCAAATCGGCCCAGGGCAGGCTTTGAGTTTCGGCTTGCAATTTTTTCACTAAGTCTTCGACGCGGCCTATCGGTCTGGCGGGGACGCCGGCCACTATATCGCCCTCGGCGACATCTTTGGTGACGACGGCACCGGCGGCGACGATCGCATTTGGGCCGATAGTGACGTTGCGAAGGACGATCGCATTTAAGCCAATAAATACGTTGTCCCGGATGTCTATCTTGCCTACGGCATCTAGTTTAACGTTGTAAGCCCGGTCAAGCATGGCGATCGAGCCATCGTGGCCGAGCACGGTACAAGATGAGAAGTGAACATTGTTGCCGATGCGGACGTAGGCGGGATCTCCAAAGACGGTATTTGGCCAGATGCTGCAATTTTCGCCGATCGCGTACAAGTTGCCGTGGCGGCGGAGAAATTCTGTGTATTCTTTGGCACAGGGGTTACAGAATTGGATGTAAAGGCCACGGAACTTGCCGTAACGCATGGCAAGATGGCGGATAATTTTTTGCAATGTTGATCTAAGCATTTTCCTGGTTTTTGGTAGATTGAAGAATCTGGGCAGGAATACCAACAGCAGTTTGACCGGCTGGAATGTCTGATAAAACTACAGCATTGGCACCGATATTTACGTCATCTCCCAAGTTTACTTCTCTGAGGATTTTTGCACCAGCGCCGACGTTAACCCGATCGCCCAATTGAGGCGATTCTAGCGGTTTGTCCAAATAGCGGTTTCCCAACGTTACACCTTGGCGGATGATGCAATCGTCGCCGATCGTACAATATTCGTAAATAATAGCGTTTTGATGTTCAATCACCACGCGACGACCGAGCTTCACAGTGTAAGGCAAGTCTATCCCGTAAGTATTGCGGACTTTTCGGTACAGCGATCGATAAAGAATGCTCAAGGGAGCCCGTAGCAGCTTGGGTTCAACTTTCATTCTCCAGACACCGAAGCGTTGAACTGCTACGGCGCGAAATCCCGGTTTTGTCCAATCTCGACCATGAGCAATCCAGTCTTCTTTAATTTGCTGCCACAGTCCCAGGCCGGGGTCTTCTACTTCATTTTCACTTGTGATTAAGTTTTGCTCAGTTACCATAAGCTCTAATTCACACTATTTCTTGTTTACTCTATTGTTAGATGCCGACGATATTAATGGGTCTATAGCAATCCTTGCAGGAGTCGTAAATTTTTTACCCCACCCCAACCCTCCCTGAACCCGCTTGCTCGGGAGTAAGAAATTCACAAATGATTTAGGATTGCTATATATGGTCAATTCCTTTGATTGGCTTAAAATCAAGAAATTCAAGCCTATCTCCTGAAATTTCCTGCACTTTCTAGCGACTAATAGCGTTGCACCAGTTCGCTACTGGTTTTTCTTATGCTCAAGTTTGTTGTGTGTTTAGCTTACTATTTTGTTGACCCGCTACAGAAAATGGTCAAATTGTTTTCTTAGGTGACAGAAAAAGTGATAAATGGGTAAGCAATTTTGAAAAAGCATAGTTTTTTGATACTCAAAACAGTGCAAATACTAAAACAACAGTTTTAAACAATAATTCTGTAGCTTGCTGGTTTTTTGCTGATTCTATATTTGTTATTGCCGTTTTCTGATCAGAACCCCCTTAGTCAAATTTATTTTTTGTTCCTATCTTATTTGTAAACAAAGGTCAAGTTTTTGCCGTCAAAAAGAGAAATAAAATTGAGATGATATACTAAAAAAATAATTTATCACTCGATACCAAGCTCGATTACCACCATGACAATAACAGCAGGATTCGCAACAAAAATGCTGCGGGCAACACTCGCTGACTACAACTTTTGGCCCCAATCTGAAAGCGATTCACCGCTTTCAATTAAAAGAGCTAAACTGCCATTGGATGAAGCAGCAATCCTTAGCAGAGATGCTTCAATGCGGAGAGCTGCAATCAAGGCGATGAATCCCCTCGCTCCTAGTTACAAAGCTCCGGCGACACGACGCATTGAATACAAAACTTTAGATGAGCTGTTTCAACCTTTGATCAGAAACTCTTTGACAGAGTTAGTAGGGATGGCAACCCAAAGTTTGGCGATGGAAGAGCCTGTTTTACCAGAGACAGTATTTAGCATTTTGATGCCGATCGAACAGGTTGAATATCTAACTGAGCTGTACCAAACATTCAGTCAGTTGCAAAATACTAAAGTCATCATGGTTCACGACGATGACGGTGACAACACAAGCCCTGATGCTTACACAACTCTGATGATTGCTGGAGAATCAGTGGAATCAGAAGTTATCCTGGCTCAGGCTCTGCTGATTCAAACCTGATAAGCGCCAAAGTTCTTTCTCTCTTGTTTTTAATCTCTTCTCTGGTATTGACTACAGAGAAGAGATTAATTCTCATGTATTCACAAATTAAATAAATAATCATGGCAATTAGAATCACCGCCCCAAATCAGCCAAGTATTCAAGTAAACTCTTTGCCTTATTCCTTACCTGTTACTGCGATCGCAGACAGTAACACAAATACTGACGTTCGATTTAAACTAAACGGTACAGTTGTCGGCACAGACGCCACAGCAACCAATGTCGGCACGACGGCTGCGCCTCAATATCAATTTGGGATGAGTATTACAATTAATACTGCGGGGAATCATTTAATTGAAGTTGAGGATATTACTGGAACAGCTCCTGTCACAGTTCGATCGACCGCTCAAGTAAATTTTGAAGTAAAACTTAATACTCCGACAATTGCGCTTAGAGAACCTGTTTTATTTTCAGGACAGACAGTAGTAGTTGCTGATGTAGCATTTCCGCCAACAAACTCTTTTGTCCGTTTCACTCTCAACGGCTCAATTATCAAAGAATCTCCTTGGGTTCCATTCGAGACAGCTATCACACAAAATGGAACTCTACGCGCTGATTTGATGGTTGGCACTAGCATTGTTGCTACAGCTTCTCGGGATGTTACTCTTATTCCTCCAGAGCCGGCAATCGTTGGGCCACAAGGTCCGATCGGCTTAACCGGCCCGGCTGGCCCGATCGGACCTCAAGGCGTTCCCGGCGAAAAAGGCGATCGCGGTGATGTTGGTCAGCCGGGAACTCCCGGCGCAACAGGTGCAACTGGTGCAACTGGTAATCCTGGCGCTCAAGGGATTCAGGGAATTCAGGGAAATCCCGGCGCGACTGGTGCGGATGGTATGCCCGGTGCAGCAGGTACACCCGGTGCTACCGGCCCGGCTGGTGCTACCGGCCCGCAGGGTATTAAAGGTGATCCAGGAAATCCCGGCACTCCCGGTGAACCCGGTACAGCAGGTGCGATCGGGCCGGCTGGTGAAACAGGAGCACCAGGTCCCAAAGGCGATCAAGGAATTGCCGGCACTGCTGGCGCGACTGGTGCGATCGGTCCGATCGGCCCGAAAGGTGATCAAGGAAATCCCGGTGTTGATGGCTCCGCAGGTTCTCCCGGTGTAGCCGGTGAAAAAGGCGAAGCAGGCAGTCAAGGAATTCAAGGCATTCAAGGTTTGACCGGCCCGGCTGGTAGTCCTGGCCCTCAAGGAAATCCAGGCATTCAAGGTGAACCGGGCGAACGTGGTTTACCGGGAACTCCCGGTGCAACTGGTGCTGAAGGTTTACAGGGTCAGCCTGGGATTGCCGGCCCGCAAGGTGACAAAGGCGATATTGGCAATCCAGGCATCCCTGGCGTTCCCGGTGAAAAAGGCGATCGAGGCGATCAAGGTCTAGTTGGCGCTACTGGCTCTCAAGGAAATCCAGGCTTAACCGGCCCACAAGGCAGTCCCGGAATAAAAGGCGATCGTGGCGACCAAGGCATTCCCGGTGATATTGGCGCAACCGGCCCGGCAGGTTTAACCGGCCCGCAAGGCGCTCCCGGCATAAAAGGCGATCGAGGTGATCAAGGCATTCCCGGCACAGTCGGCCCTGCTGGTGATCAAGGTTTAACCGGCCCGCAGGGTGCTAAAGGCGATCGTGGTGATCAAGGTTTAGTTGGTGAAGCTGGCGCAACGGGCCCGATCGGTTTAACCGGCTCTCAAGGTTCTAAAGGTGATCGGGGCGATCAAGGTATCGCTGGCGATCTCGGCCCTGTTGGTCCGATCGGTTTGACGGGCCCGCAAGGTTCTAAAGGCGACCGTGGCGATCAAGGAATTCCAGGCGACATGGGCGCGACGGGTCCGATCGGTTTGACAGGCCCGCAAGGTCAAAAAGGCGATCGAGGTGATCAAGGAATTGCTGGCGATATGGGCGCTACTGGCGCTACAGGTTCGATCGGCTTAACTGGCCCCGCAGGTCAAAAAGGCGATCGCGGTGATCAAGGAATTCCAGGCGAAATGGGTTCGCAAGGTTTGCAAGGTAATCCCGGCACTCCCGGCGAACGTGGAGAGCAAGGGATTCAAGGCACACCGGGTGATATCGGCCCGACTGGTCAAATGGGGCCGGCTGGTGCAATAGGGCCACAAGGTGGAACAGGGCCACAAGGTCCTCAAGGACGACCCGGCTTGATTTGGCGTGGAAATTGGAGCCCAACATTCCAATACGCCATGTTTGATGCTGTTGCCTATAACGGAAGCAGTTATATTGCCACCGGCCCGAGTTTGAATAATCCACCGCCGTCGATGTTCTGGACTTTGGGAGCTAAACAAGGCGATCAAGGTTTGCAAGGACTTCCGGGAGCTAAAGGTGACACAGGAGCGATCGGCCCAACTGGTTCAACTGGCGCTGCCGGAATTCAAGGTGCAACTGGTCCCGCTGGAGCACAAGGGCCGACTGGTTTGAAAGGTGATACTGGTTCAACAGGTGCAACCGGAGCCACTGGTGCGACTGGTGCGATTGGTGCAACTGGAGCGCAAGGAAATCCAGGTGTCGCTGGTGCAACTGGTGCGATCGGTCCTAAAGGTGATATTGGCGCAACTGGTGCGACTGGTGCTCAAGGAATCAAAGGTGACACAGGAGCGCAAGGAATTGCTGGCGCTGCGGGTGCAACTGGTGCGACTGGTGCCACTGGTGCGATCGGTCCTAGAGGTCTTGTGGGTGCAACTGGTGCGACTGGCCCTCAAGGAGCTACTGGCGCAGCGGGAGCCACTGGTTCTCAAGGAATTCAAGGTGTTGCTGGCCCTGTTGGTCCGACAGGTGCGAAAGGTGACACGGGAGCAACTGGACCAGCGGGAACAGCAGATATTGTTTGGTCAGCGCCAATTTCTTTGCCTTTGTCGTGGAACGTAACAGGCAATGTAACCTATCAAACCTGTGGCAAATTAGTTCGAGTTAACGTAGATGTGCTTATCCAATACGCCAACATTTCCGGCATGATTATCTGTGGAAATATGCCAGCTACTGTCTTTAACACCTGGTTCCATTCCACAGCACTGATTTTCAAGCCTGACTTAACAATTGCTGCTACTGGTCAATGGGGATTGATGAGATTCCAACCAAATAACCGAGACATTGCTCTTATGTTTGACAAAATCGTGAACGAACAAATCCGATGCGTCAGCAATTTCATCATGGCGGTTAACTAATTTCTGAGTTCTGTAGTTTCATAGCTCTGTTTTCTGATAAAGCAGGGCTGTGAAGCTAAACTCTTCAATTACCACAAGAATTAAATGCTTCCACAATTAGCCAATACTTACAGTCCAGCAAAGGAATATCCTACAGGTTTCTGGTTTAGCAGTCCTAAGCTCAACGGAATTCGGTGTGTTTATCAAAGATTTGGTGCAATAAAGGGACTAAGAAGCCAGACTTTGACTACGCGATTCGTTGGTATCGATCGGCTTGAGTTAGCTTGTCAAGGTATCTGTGATGCTAACAATCTCTCCTTTATGGATGGTGAGTTATTTATTCCCGGCAAAACACTGGATGAACTTACGGTATTGGTACGCGATCGAACCAACTATGACCTTGCTGATAAGTTTGCTATCGAGTTTAGAGTTTCTGCTGTTGTTGAAACAACAAATCCTAATCTGACCGGGCATCAAATGATTACTTTGATGCGACAAAACATCCCATCAATGGGAATGGTGAGTTTTATACCTCAAGAATTGATTCGCAGTACACCGCTCGGCGTTCTTGACGAATATACGAAGATAGTGAATTCTGGTGTTTCTGATGAAATATTTCTAAGAAATCCTGATTCAGTTTATTCAGAAGTGCGATCTGACAACTATTTGAAAGTGAAGGCTATAACAAGCGGAATCTTTACTGTTGTTGGATTTACTCAAAATCCTGTAGTAAATTTCGTAAGTTATATGTCAGTTGAAGGCATGGTGAATGGAGTTAATAAAATTACTCGTGTTTACGGCTTAAACGATGAAGAGGAACAGGATCTCTGGATGAATAGAGATTCCTATATGGGTAAACAAGTCCAAATCGTTTATATGGGGCTAAGTGCTACAGGGAATTTACGAACCCCTGCTTTGGGTCGATTCGTTTAAGGAGAAAGTTTGAATGATGTTGCCACAATTAGCCAATACTTACAGCCCAACAAAAAACTATGGCGTAACAGAATGGTTTAGCAGCCCTAAACTCGATGGAGTCCGGTGCTTATATGAAAATATGACCAGTGGATTGAGAAGCCGATCGGGATTGACTCGATATTCAGGAATGACTGAGATTGAGGAAATATGCGAAAGTATTCGAGCGAGTAATAATTTATCTTTTATAGACGGTGAGTTGTACATCCCTAGAACTCTTTTTGATGTTATCTCAGGAATTGTCCGCAGTAGAAAAACTGTAGAATCTGTAGTAGCAAATAAACACAAAGTTCAGTTTCGCATCTTTGCGATCGGGTTCAATCAATTTCCGACAATGGAGACGGTTCATGAAATAGATCAGGTCAAGCAAATTTTCCCCGCAATGGGGAAAGTTAGCTACGTCCCTCAGAAATTGATTGAAAATAATCCTTTGGTAATCCAAACTGAAGCTGAATTGGTCAAAAAATCTGGACTCTCAGATGAAGGAATAATGCTGCGGAATCCGAACTCTGTTTACTCCGGGGTTCGATCGAACAATCTCCTAAAAGTCAAAAACTTTGTTAAGAACAACTTTACGGTGGTTGGGTTTACCAAAGGTAGTGGCAAATATCTAAAGTCTCTGGGTAACGTACTGATTCGGGGAATGATTGACGGTCGAACCATCAATAGTAAAGTGGGAACAGGATTTACTGACTTGGAGCGATCGACAATCTGGGCTAACCAAGCTGATTATTTAGGCAGAACAGTTGAAGTCGTTTATCTCGGCGTTACTGCTACAGGTTCTTTACGGCATCCAATATTTTCGGCATTTGTCTGAGCCAAAATAGAGGCAGAAAAAAGCTTGAGTAGTGTACATCTACTCAAGCTTTTTTCTGTCTGGTTCAAAACTATTTGACGATTCCTACAAGTTCCGGCACTTTCCCCGCTAATTTCCAGCCTGTGCTAGGCGAGTAAACCGGGGTGCTAGCGTTAACTCCCCAGCCTGCTAGTTCACTTGTTGGTACTTCAACGAAGGAACTGTCAGGAGCTTTGATTTGCCAGGTTTGCTCATGATGACTCAAGGTTTTTTGCGCTAGCAAGTCGGCTGGAATAGGAGGAGGTTGAATGCCTGCAACAGGAGGAACAGGAGCAACTGATTGAGCAGTAGATTCAGCAGCAGGTGCAGGCTGTGGTTGGCTTGGATCAGGCTGAACTAAAGTCAAAAAGGATTTGCTGAAAGTGATCTTAGGTCTGCGAGAAGCCTTAAAAGTAGTAGGTTCTCCAGTTCGTGGGTTGCGCCCTTCACGCGCAGCGCGATCGGTAGCTTTTAAAATCCCTAAGCCCTCCAATGGTACTTTTTCTCCATTGCGGAGATTGAGCGACATGAAGGCGACTGCGGATTCCCATACTGCACTAACGGTGCTTTCAGCAAATCCAGTTGAAGTTTTTACGTGGTCGATTAAAGCAGACATGACTAATGCTAACTAATGAATATTTTAATTATGCACTATCAAATGATTAATTTGGTGGTAGACCAAAATCTTCAGGGGTATAAAGTCCTGCTGGGAACTTGCCTTCTAAGTAATCGATCTGTTCTTGACTCAGCGTTCGATTATAGAGCCGAACTGTTTTCGTGATTATCTGTCCACTTTCCTCCATATATTTGCCGTTGGTGTAACAGCGCATCTCGCGAGTTTCACCGATCGCAACTTTACTTTGGTACTCTTTCGGTATCCATCCAAGCGGAAAGTACCCGACATTTCTGGTACTTTCAGGGAAGCTCATATCAACGCCAAGTTCCATCCGTGCTGCCACTTCTCCCGCAGCAGGCTTCATTCGCTGAACAATCCGAATCAGAACATTTTGCCCTTTCCATTCACCTTTACTCCACACATTGGGTTCTTGCTTGTGAACGTTGTAGGCATTGAAATAAGGTAAGGTGTCGGGATTATCTTGCAAATCTGTCACGATTTCGTCCCTGAATAAGTTGAACACTAATGACCCGGTACTTAAATCAGTAGCATGGGTATGAACTGCTCTCCAGTAAGCAGCAGCCCAACTTTTTGCGCTGAAAGCCTCGCCGTTGGGATCGGCTAATTGTTCAAGAGCAGAGTTTTTGAGAGCTTGATATTTTGCCGATACCTCACGGATTTTGGTAGTGTCACCATCGTTTTGCTTTTTCCATTCGATCGCAACCTTCATCTCGTCCGCGTATCCTTTGCGTTGCTCAAAAGCAAAATCTAACTGCTTTTGAGCGACCACAACACCCACAAAGAGTGCATTTTCAAAGGAATTGATGTTGATGTTGGTTTCTAGTTGAGCTGGTCGCCAGTAGCTGTTAACGACTCTAACCAGGCGGGAAATAGTATCGATCGAATCCGGGGCAACTCCACAAGCTCGGGTTAGATAAACCGCATCCTCTTTGAAATCTTTGAGCCAAGGGATTTTAGCCGCGTCTCCCAGAGTATTGAGATATTCGGTAACAGCTTGCAAACCCTTGTCGTTGTTAGGATATGCCGATTTGAGCGAATCCACAGCGATTTGCAATTCCTGACTGAGGAAGTCGATAATTGCCATTTCTTTGGGAGCTGTCTGCATCCCACCGGGAGGAATCATCAGGACTATTCCTTCAGCTCCCGCACCCCGCGCCCGACCGAGAAGTGAAGCCACAATCCCGGTGCTGTCATTCATGCTGTTAATCGCGACTTGTTGCAGAGTTCCGGTCAGCGCCATTTTTGGAAGCTTGTCAACGGATGGAGGTGTGTCAAAGTTGTCGATCGCATCTCTGAGAGCTGGATACTCCTTAGATAGGATGAGCTGAACAAAGTCGCCGTCAAAGTCTCTGCCCAGAGCCAACATTAGTTTTGTCGAGGCTGCCATCAATCCATGTCCTCTGGCATAAGTGCCTTCATGACGGTTGATCCAAAGCTGGCAGTCTCCCCAATGTCGCATTGGATTACAGAAAACGATATACTCACCGATCGGCATCCCCGGTGCACAGAAAACTTTTTCGGTAAAAGTGGTTACGTTGTTCTCATCCGTACTTTCGTACTTTTGGAAATACTCATCAGGTTGGGACATGAGTGACCAGAAACGAACTCCGGCTGCTTTGGCTAAGTTGAGCCAAACTGCGCGAAGTCTTTCTGCTACCTTGCCTGTGATGTAGGGATGCAGTAACAGTCTGCCTTTTATGTCATATTTGATAATCTCCATTGCTGTGTTGACATATTCAGCTTCTGATTGGATACTATCGCCTTGTTCGCGTTCTTGTTCTGCTTCTACTTGATGGATTCTCAACTCTGTCGCCAAAGCTTGAATCGAGTTAGTAGCTGCTGCTAGCTTTTCACATTTTGCTCGAAGTCGGGTAATAATCCTGTCTTGTTCCAGGGTTTCAAATTTAAACCATTGAAAAAGCATCCAGCCAGCTTTTGCTGTACGTTGTTCTGCTTCAAATACCAGCCCGCACAGCAATTTATCGCTGTAGTTTCCGAGTGCTGGTTTTTTGCCTTTGAGCGAACTCCAGGGAATCACCAAATCATAGCCTGACTCATCTAACAGAGGATTATAGGCGATCGTCCCTTTTGCTACCCATTGTTTAAATGCTGCTATCCGAAATTGAATAGGAATATCAGCATCAATTTCATTAGGGTCAAACTCTACTGTTCCTGCACCAAGTACCTCCATAAATTCTTTGGAAGCTTTTGCGTGACTGTCTCCGCTGTTCCAGTGCCGTTTATTTACTGGATCATCTTGCGGGTTGCCGTTAGCATCTTTTGCTGTATCATCAACAATCACATAATTGAACTCTCGCCCAATTAAATGCTTGCATCCTGTGTGAAGAATACTGCCGTAAATAATTCGTTTCCATTGTTCCGTTGTTACATCTCCATAGTAATCACTACCGATCGGAGCTAAATTGAATGTAAACCTACCATGATTGCGGGAGTTGCTACCTAAATCTAATTGATATCGATCGGTTTTGTCGGCTACGAACGGATTGAGAAGTGCAGCATTTTTGGTATTTTCGGGAATTTCACCAATACAAAATCTATCTTTTCCAACATCTTTGTGTAACCCTGAAAGCAGGGTATTTCGCAAAGTAACTTTGGGAGTATTTGACCACTGTTTTGCAACACAGTCCCACACTGACCAAACAGCAGTTGTTGCTACTTTTGCCAGTGTTTCGTCTGCGCCGTACCAGTCATAGTTAAGTTCATAGTTGGTTGGCATCTGATTAAATGAAGTCCATAAAGTTGAGTCTACCTGTTGCTATTCTAGCAACTTTGTCTGCCCCTAATAATGCTAGAATTTCTTCTTGTCCAGTAACTTGAATGGGATTATCAGGATTGGTTAAATTATAGCAAATAGCAAATTCATTTTTTGGATCTACCCCGAGTCCTATAATTTGGCTCATAGCAAGTTTGGCATTGTTTCGCATATCTCTAGCGGAGGCTTTGAATTGTTCCAATATCTCGATCGCATTAGTATCGTACATGGAAGCTACTCTCAGATTAAATCGGTTGGGATTATCAGCTAAATCTCCAAAAACGTAGAGAGTTTTCGCTAAGGCAGTTTTATTCCGCATGGCTAAAATGATAATAATTGAAACGATTAAAATTGGATTAGCCATTGCTAACAGAAACATCCAGGCAGTAACATTCATATTCGTCGTACCAAAAACAGTCATCAACAAAGCTTCGTTAGCTTTCAAGGCAGAAGCAGCAAAGAATCTTAGTGCTTGAGCTCCAGCGCTGCCCGAAACTTTGAGTACGATCGAAGTGACAGAATGAGTAAGCGCTGAAATTAAACTGGCTGGCATTCCAATCAGATTCATACAATTGGTCAAAAACCAGCTTGCTATGCTGGAAATTATGCCTGCGGTAATCCCTACAGTCGCCAAAGCACCGCCAACAGCAACGATCGGCGCTACGACCGGGACAATAATCAAAGCGCTGGCATTTACTTTGATACTTCGGATTGATAAGATTCGATCGTTATAAATTGAGTTGATATCATAATTGCTATGAGCTGTTACTGTTCCACCTCCAGTTCCTGTATCTGTGATTGTTCCTGTGGGAGGAGTTCTTACAATTCTAGGAGAAGGAATTGGCGCGTCACCCATAGCAACCAAACTTCTAGCCACATTGTTGTATCTAGCTCTGGTTCTTCTTCTTTCATCCAATCTCAAACGCTGATCCTGTAATTCCCGGTAATATTGATCTCTTAATCTTCTGGCTTCTTCCTGCATTTGAAGCTTTTTTTGATTGATTGATGACCAAGCCTCATCCATAGCGTAGTCAATTTTTACTCCTGTTTTGGACAATTCTGGGAGATTTAAGCTGCTGTTGAAAGCATTTATGACATCGCCATAGATACCTTTTTCTGTACTGGTAGAAGTTAGTGCAGCCAACGCTCTTTCACCAGCACCTGCTAAATTGTCATAAAGTTTGCTGTTGTAAGCTCTGTTTATGCCGTGGGATGTTTCCAAAAATGCGGTTCCGCATTGACCTATCAACATAGGGAATGCCAAGACATTTTGTGATGACTGAAGCCAACTCAGGATAGCTTTACCTGTTGGATGAGCTAATAATCCTTGAGTTAGTGGTTGTTCCAGCAGCCATTGCTGGGGAGCATCCATTATCTTTTTGACTTCACTAACCCCTGTTAGCGATTGAAAGTTTGCCCAGACATCGGTAATTGCATCAGTAGTAGGCATAAGAATTGTGATTTTAGGATAACCAATATTGTAGTTCAAATCACACTGTTAATGCCTACTACTATCTTCAGGCCAGGAAGATTATGCTTCAAAAATTAGACTTCTTCAAACTTTCCTGTTTAGCAATTTGATCGCACTCAGTCAGTTCAGGAGTGGAGTTCCGGGCTAGCCAGATCCATGTTACCTCATGAACTTTTACTAACTTATCAACTTGTTCCCACAAATCTTGGTTAGCTTTACGTTTCCAACCTTTTGCCATTGTGTTGACCACATAGGCTGAATCAGAAAATATGGTAACTTTGCAGGGCTGTTTCAGAGCTTTTAACCCTTCGATCGCTGCCATCAGTTCCATGCGATTGTTAGTAGTGGTTGTGTCAGATCTACCACTAATCATTTTCTTGTTAGTTTTCCCTGGAATAGTGAGGAAGGCAGCCCAACCACCGGGTCCTGGATTTCCTGAACAAGCACCATCACAATGAATGTTGACTACACTTTTTGGTTGCTTACCTGTATCTTGAGTTGCGTTTACCATTGATTTCAAATGTAGAAGAATCAAAACCTAATAGCGAAGCGATATTACAGATGACATTTGCTATAATATAATCAAGAATTTTGAGACTTAATATGTCTGAACATACCGATTTATTAATAGAATGTTTGCAGTTACGGGCAGAGAATCGACGACTGAATCAGCAACTAGAACACATGAAGAATCTGACCCAGGAAAGGTTTAATGAATTTAGACACGATGGCGTACCGCCCCGCGAGCTACGACCAAACGGAACTCTGACAGAAAAAAGTAGAGAATTCATAGCGCTGAATGGTGGCGGAAGTCTCTACTTTGTTCAGTATGTCGATCGAACTGGGAAATCTTACATATCAACGGAAGGATTTACACCAGACGGTGATATCGCGCCTAAGCTTTTTTACTTTGGATGCGCTGTGTTTTTCCTGGTAGAAGAACTGACGCGACAAGGATTTAGTGGTTTGCCGAATAGATTTTTAAAGCTGTTCGATCGGAATCCTAAATTCTTGAGCTATATCGTGAAAGAATTTGACAGGGTGATGTCATAGCATTATTTACAAACAAGCCCAGCGAAGAAGCTCAGGAGCGGTCAAAGAATAATTAACTTGATGTTTAATTGATGAAAAAGCTCTACGTGCTTCATGGACTAAGCGATCGATATCTGCCAGAACCAGAGAATCAAGCTGGTTTTCGTTCATGAAATCAGCAATGTAAGCAGACATCAGGTAGGTATTAGCCAAAATTAACTTATTTGGTTCTTCTTCCAGCATTAAAATTTCAGTTGCTGATGTACCGATGACAAAAACCCCATTAGCAAAGTCACGATGTTTGGATTTAGTGCTAAAAGTTTTCCACTTTCTAGGAGCTTCGACTTTATCCAGTACAGAATCTGAAGAATGATTACAGTAATCAGCAACCAATGCAGCTACGAAAGTCTTAACAATGATTTCGTTGCTGTGTTTATAACTGTAACTGCTATTTTCTAGAATTCGTCTGGCAGAAACGGCTACACTCCACGCTTCTACTACATGGGAATGAATAGATACTACTCTCAGTTCTACTTCCTTGTTTCGTAGCTTGCGGGCGCGTAGCGCATCGATAGCTAAGTAAACAGCATGACCGTCGATACCGTCTAACTGGGCAATAAAACATCGCACAATCAGCCTACGACCACAATTCATGTCCAGAAACAAATTTCGTTTGTTTTTGTTTTTGCTTTTGATTTTGTTTTTCGTTTTTCGTTTTCATGATTCTGAATCTAAAGTTAAGGTTACTTATGAGCGATCGTACCATTAAAAAACGCTTTGAAAAACACGTTATTAGCAAAGATAATTGCTGGTTAACAGATTTGTGGTGTAATGACAAGGGTTATCCTAAAATTAGTTTGAACAAGAAGAGGATAAATGCTTCTCGTGTAAGTTTTCAACTATACAACGGGGAAATTCCTGAAGGTATATTCGTATGTCATAAATGCGATAATCCATCTTGTGTAAATCCTGAGCATTTATTCCTCGGCACTCATAAAGAAAACATGAGAGATATGGTAGAAAAAGGACGCTCTAATAAAGGTTCTAAAAACCCTCAGTCTAAACTAACCGAAAAAGAAGTGTTTCAAATCAAAGCTTTGCTACTTGAAACTAACTTAACGGTTGAAAGAATCAGTATATTATTTGAGGTTTCTCGACGAACGATCGGATACATCAAACAAAACAATATCTGGAAACACGTTAATTGTGTTGCTAACAGCAGTTTTAGTAACACCAGCACCGATCGAAACAAAAACAATAACAGAAACAATAACAGAAACGGTAACAGACAGAAATCTTTAGAATGGGAACAATTGAGTTTATTTGACTAATCTGTTACTAAAGCAATCCCAGAATTTGCAGATGTCGATAAACTAGAATTTCTTCAATGCCGACTTGCCGACCGATTGCCTTCATGGATTGCCCCTCGGCTCTGAGCGATCGAATGCGTTCTCTCAGAGCTTGAATTTGTTCAACGGATTGAGTTACTGGTTCGACTTGCTTAGGATGTAAATTCCAGGCTCTGATGCTGCGCTGTACCTTTGCTGCTGTTGTGTTGGTATGTTGGGCGATTTGGGAGTAAGACATTCCTTGACGGTACAAACGGATTTGTTCTTCAATATTGCTCATCTCTTCGCATTTGAACAAATAACTATGACTAAAATTGAGGAGGTAAAGAAGCTAGAAACTGGAGACGCATTAAGGGAACAGTGGCTTGCGGGACACAAATTGATAGACCTGCTAAGTTGATTGCTTCTGCCCTGCCCGGAGTTCTCCGTTCTACTCCGACATTGACTGGTGGGGGATTGAATCTCCACCAGTGGTCATAATGCAGTCCAGCCAAGTAGGAGGAAACGCCATCATCCACAGACAAAGAGCTGGGTTTAATTTCTGGGTAGCTGGTAAACGACCTTGCAATTTCAATCTGAGTTCCAAGGTGTTTTGACCAGCCCTCCCACCCTTTCCGTTGCTCGACGGCAAGGTGGTTGGCGTAGGCAATGACAAATACTCTTTGTCTCTCGTGTGGCGCACCGCACTCCGCCGCGCTGATGACTTCAATTTCTGTTTGATAATCAGCCAGTCGGAATCCGGCAATAATTGTTCGTAGCCCTCGATCGATAACCCCTGTAGGCTGCTCCAGAACCACAAAACTTGGTCTACCGATGATGATGCACCTGAGCGCTTCAAACCAGAGGCTTGATTCGACGTGAACGAGTCCGGTTTTGGTTCCAGCTCTTGATGTGCCCCGACAGGGAAAACTACAGAAATAGACATCGGCTTTATTTTTGGTTGGTAGGTAGTCACAGATATCGGAATGGATTGGGATTCCTGGAAAGTGTGTTCTAAGAACTTGTTGGGAGTAAGGATTGTTTTCTACGAATTCGATCGTCTCTAATTTAATCTGAGAGTTGTTGTTGACTAAACTACTGGCTAGTTCCCATGCTCCTATTCCGGCAAATAAATCAACGCATTTTAGTTTCATATTCCTAACTTTATTTTAATTTTATCACTTTCACTTCGTGTTTGGGAAGCAGTTATTAACCAACAACTATGAGTAAAATTGTAATGATTTCTGGCAGTCGATCGATCAAAGATATCAGTGCTGGATTACCATCAATCGATCGAATAATGGGACTAAACTTTTCGGTAATTGTTGGCGATGCGGACGGCGTAGACAAGCTAGTTCAAGAATATCTACGTCGATCGAATTACCTCAATGTTAAGGTTTACTTTGCTTTGTGGGACGGTAACGCGAACCCGAGAAACACGACGGGATATGAAACGGTGCGAGTTCCAGGCAGCTATGTCAATCGAGATATAGCCATGTGTTCAGTCTGTAATTACGGTTTGGCATTGTGGGACGGCAACAGTCGTGGAACCAGAGAAAATATCGATCGAACTGGAAAGAAAACCAAAATAATCAGAATTGAAGGTAGTTGAACTTACGGGTGAGGGTCGCTTCGCGAAAAGGAAGTGACCTTTTAGCAGTAGCTACTACCATGATTAAAGTAGAAAAGTTTGACTTCGACAAATTCACGACTGAAAAAGTTAAGTTTGCGATCGATATTGACGGAGAAGTTTTTAATGTCAGTGAAGGTCTAAAGAATCAGTATGACCAACTAGATAATTCTCCGCTTTGGCGAGGAAAGTTTTCTGTTGAGGAGTATCGGCGAATGCTATGGCAACAAATCCAGCAGCATTTACCGAAGTATTTCCGCAAAGGACTAAAAGGTTTCTATGAGCCTTGCTTAGTCGCTGATTCCCATATCTTTCGATCGATTATGGAATTAGCTGAAGCTTACCGAAATACAGGTCGGCTCAAGCTGATTTATATTTCCGATCGCTCCCATGCTGAACTTATTGCCAGATGTGTTGATTATTTGGCGAATCGGATATAGCAATTACGTTAGCCTAGAAATACTGATTCTAGGTTAACGTAGTTTTTTCGTAACTGCTTTGCAATCAGGAAACGACTACGACTAAGAAATACTACTTTTTATATCAAGGAGAATTATGTCAGAAATTCACATCAATCCCATGAGCCTTTTTCCCTACGATGTCAATAGGCGGGAAAGAATCTATTTCGATCGAAACGGCAAACCTGTTGATAAAGACATTCTCAAAGGTCATTACTGCGTTGGTTATGAAGGCAAAAACGTTGCATTATTTACTTGGTCAAGAAACCAGAGTAAAGAATTAACTAACCTAGCAAGATTCTTTGAAGGTACAACAGCCGAAGAAAAACGCCAGATTCTGTGGAATAAGATTGAAACCCGAACAGTTAATCGACACATTATCCGCTTCTGTGAAAAAACTAGAGATGAACCTCTATTTCTTTGGTATGTCAGCCAGTACGACTTGCCTACAGCTCAATTCATTAAGCGTTTTTTGGAGTGGTATTGGTCAGCATATCCAGTGATAGAAGAGTCATAGAAATGAGTGTTATACTCTAGCTAATTTAGTTAGAGTATAACCCTAATGTTAGAAACAGAATCGCCCGATAAATCAGCAATCCAAGTAACAGACATAGCTCCAGAATTTCAAGTGAATTATAAGACTGGGTACATAGGATTTCTCAACAAAGGAGCGGACGTAACATCGATCGGCATCTCTTATTTTACAGGCTGGGATTTGATAAGCGATATCCATGTAACTCATACCTTGATTGTCGTTGGCGAGGATCAATGTATCGAAGCAGATATGGCAAATAACACAGTTAAGGTTTGCACCTTAAGCAAATACTTCAATGACCCTAACTGTCAAATCTTCTTTCGCAAACCCATATTTTTCAATGATTCGGTAGGCTATGCGATCGCACACAAAGCCAGTCTCGAAGTCGGCAAAGAATACGATTTCGGCGCAATCTTGACGCAAGGACTCTCAGGCAGTTTCCCTGGACGGATGCTCGATCGACTACTGACAGGAAAGTTGGAGGAACTGTTGGGCAATCTGCTTGATCATCCCGATAAATGGATTTGCAGTGAACTTGTTGCCTATGTTTTGGATGAGCAGTTATTCTATCGAGATAAAGGCATCCTGAAACGTCCTAACTCTACCATCAGTCCTCAAGAGCTGTTCCAGGATACCAAAATCTTTACTCCCTGGAAACAGTTTTCACCCGACACAGTAACAAAAACAGTAACGGTAACAGAAACAAAATCAAAAACAAAACCAGGAACAGATGAAGGGATAGACCTAATCTGTAAATAAGAATAGTTGAGGTTAACCATTAAAACGCTTTGCGGTAAGGACGTGAGTTTTGCCCACGTTCTAGCCGTGAAGGAGTTTTGACATGAGTTTAGTTACAGTTACAGCGACAGGAAAGAAGGTAGTTGCGCCGATCGCTAACCCAGCTCAGTTTGATTTGCCAGCTATCCAGAATTTGGCTTGGCGGGGCGGTGTCTATGTTTGCGTAGATGGTAGGAAGGAATATTCTTTCTCGTGCCAGCTCCCGTTATGTCAGAACGGCGATCGCATCCAGGTCGGTAGTCGTTATTTGACCGTCTGCGGAGTAGTTACAGTTAAGTCGATCATTCCTTCAATTACCGTTGCTCAACATTTGGAGTATTTGGTTGAAACTGAACAGGCAACTGACGAAAAACTTTTGTCCTGGGAATTCGATCGGGCTGTTTAACTTTTAAGTCATTCTCATGTGACGGTCATGTCATGCTCATGTGACCGTCATGTCCGCTACAGGTGCATACAGGTACAGGCTATGTGTGAGAGGTGAAGTGAAGAAAGAGAAATAAAAATACTTCGTTTTGGGGAGATGATGTTACTCCCAAAACAAAGTATGGAAAACCCATCGTTGTTTACCTGGATTGTAAAAACTAACTTTGCCGATGCCGATTTCTGGCTGACAAATAAAGGCAGCAAAGAGAAGTTAGGTTTACCAGTCAAAGAATTTCAACCTTACCTCACAGGCATCAAATGTCCAGCATTAATTCTGCCAGATTATGGTTTTTATCTGTGTCTGTATCTGCATCAGCAAGGAATCTGGCAAGCATATTCGCAAGGTTCTATCAGTCTTCAACATCTCCGCATCAAATGTATCAAACAGGTTTTCCAAGGAATTGCTAGCGACCATAGGCTGCAACATCAAGCCCGTTATAAATCCTTTGTTCCATCTCCCATTATCACAACAGATACTGAACCCGACACTGAACTCGACACTGAACTAGAGCTAGAACTAGAACTAGACAGAGAACTACAGAAAGAACTAGAGCTAGAGAGGGAAGAGTTGTATGCTGTGATGTAAAAGTCTGCATTCAAGATAAGTAGGATTATTTATCTTGAATGTAGTGATGATTTGCCTTCAAACATTCAGAAGCTTTTTGTAGTTCGATCGACAGATAGGCAATATGTAACGGCAGTATAGCCGGAGAAGCATTACAAATCTGGGTAGCTAACTGAAGCGGATTTGAGCCAGAGTATCTGAAAACTGTTTCACCGATCGGACTCTGTTGCTGAACTTCTATTTGACCATTGACAAGTTCAATCAAGAAAGTCCCGGCTGGGTCAGAATAATCCTTCTTACGGCAAATCTGAGGGTATTGTTCAGCAATCAGTTGATCGACCGTTTCCCAAGTATTATCGTACAAATGGGCTGATTGACTAATTGTGATTAACGGGCCCATTTTCAAATCATACTTCGATCGTCGAGCTAATTGATCCCGAATATGTTGCTGTAGTGCGCGCAATCCCATCGCATTTGCCGGCCATGCACCAAATATATCGTTACTGCGGAATGTACCAGTCAGCAATATTTCTTCATCCACCACGCGAACCCAGATATGATTCAAGCAGGGACTGCCAGGAAATTCATGATCCGAAGCTCCATCGGGTCGAGAGAATAAATTGCCACAGCCAGAATCCCAAATGTTCATGACGGCGCTGTCAGCGTCGATTTCTTTGATTAGTTTTTCGATGACTTGTTCGATTTGGTCACGTCCGAACCACGATCGCAGTCTTTGTCCGTAGGTGTACTTGATGCCTTCGCGATAGTAGGGTACATCGTCCAGTATGTAAGGTATGTATTGTTCCAGATATTGTCTATCCATCGGCAGATAGTTAGGCTGTGGAAAGTAGAAATCAGCAGGTTCATTGGTGACTACTGCCATGACATTTATCAATTCTTGCCATTGACCATCATAACCTGTTGGTCGCAACACACCTGTGGTTTTGATACGGTGAACTAATTTTACCCAGGTTTCTGCAATCGTCTTTCCTTCTATGCGGTGTCCGTACCGCTCCCCAGGGAAAATCGTTGGGACGGTTTCTATCAAGGGGAATGTTATCGGCGTTGCCCATTCCGGCTCCGGTGTTTTCTCTACCTTTTTAGCTAACTCTTTTATTAAGGTTACAGCTTCTGTGATGCTTATTTTTTCATGGCATTCGATCGATTCTCGCAGCCGTTGCAGATTCTCAAATGGTATTTCTTTGTCTATGTATCCTACTGTTTTTGAGATGATTTTCCAACAGTCTGAATCTGGAGCATTATTCCTTTTATGCGGTTCAAACCCGTGTCGGAAGAAATGCAACAGACATTTTGCTGCACCAGAATTATTATCTTCCTCTGTCGCATTTACAATCACCAGATGCCTAACATGAGGGTTGTACAGTAGATTTCTGATTATGTAATTGATTCCACTAATTGCTGAGTATAGTTGCCCTATCACTGCAAATTCTTCTGGTTCCAGCTTCTTTGCGATCGCACCTTTGTCTATCCATCCGCTGACTACTGCGATTTGTCCAGTTCCTAAGATTAGTTGATTTGGTTTGTACAGCGGTACATATTTTTTCTGCATTGATTTCCCCCCGGCTGCATTGATATTGTTGATTATAGAATAACGTAATTTGGTAACTTTTGCAAATACAAGAAGTTCAGCAATTACGTTTTGCTTCGCCGTAAAGTATTGATTATCTGTAATGATTACTGAAATGGAAAAACTAAACTTTGGTGGGATTCAAGGCACAGTCTTAGCGTTATCTCCACATAATAGCTACTTCCTTGTCAAACTCTCAGAACGTGCTGTTATCCGAGGCATTTACACGACAGACTTTGTTTGGGATGAAACTACTGATAATGTGAAAGGCTTTCACCCCAATCTGTTTACTCTGTACCTCGGAGTCCGATCGACTATTGAGGCAAAACTTCTCAAAAAGACTATCATCCTTGCTGGCGGGAAACCTGATAAAGATCTTCGTCAACCCAGATACCTGAAGGATTCACAGTATGAAATGCGGATAATCGGACTTTCTGCTGAATCGATCGTACAAATTGTTTCTGACCTTACTCCACAGCAACACCAACAGGATTAGTTACAGAAACAAATCTCAGAAACAAAACAAACCTTAGAAACAAAATCAAGAAACAGTTTCCAAGGTTTGTTAGTGTTTTGCTTCGCTATGAAGTGTTGAGTTATTTAGTGAGGAATCTTAGTCATGGAAAAAGTGAATTTTGCAGGTGTTGAAGGTGAAGTTATTGAAACATCACCACATGGTAGTTACGTTGTAGTAAGATTGAGCGATCGAATCACCATTGTCGGTACAACCAATAATCAATTCAATTGGGAAGAAATGCCGGATGCTGCTTCAGGATTTGAATCTTTCATAACGTACATAGGTCTACGATCGGCAACTGAGGCTACTAAATATCTGGCTGTTGTAGGTAAAGTTGGCGGTTACACAATCAAGAAAGAAGCAGAACCCAGAAAAGCTAAGCGTGTAAAAGCTTTCCCGTTGGAAATTAAAGTACGTGGCTTAACTCCTGAGTTTGTTGCTGAAGTAATTCGTTGTAAGCAAAAATAGCTGTTTACTAAACGTAAGTTTCTCCACTATTTGAGGAGAAACTTACACAATCCAACTCACAGGAATCAAAATGACTGACAGAATAGTTTACGACTTAATCCAACGATTTGAAGTTGTTGATGGTGTACCTCAATTGGTATCCAGCCAAATCCATTGCATCGAAGGCGGGACAAGTTTGTTCTCGATCGCAGAAGCTTGGATAGCAAAGAATACCAAATTAGAGCGATTCAACAAACAGCAGTACGTTGCTTACAAAAACAAAGGTGACAGAAGATATCAACTGGTGCTAACTCCTAGAACGAGTTTTCTTCAGGTATCGTTTGCACCGTCAAGTCTCAGTGGCAAAGTGAAGTTTGAAACTGAATGCGATTTGCTATTTCCTTACGCAATCAGGGTGGCGATCGATAACAAAGAAACTCTCATCCAGCTTCTCAATGACCTTTTCTACACCAGTAACAACAAAACTAACACCAAAAGTAACGAGAGGACAAAACAATGATGCAAGTAGATACACAAATTGAAACTGATCAGAAAACTCTACGCCTGCGTGATGCGTTCCGGGTGCTCGCATGGGAGGTGTTTGAAACAAATCCTCAGATTCGTGAAGATTTAAACCAGCGTTACACCAGATTCTACAGTCGCTGGAGACAGAGCAAGATTCGATCGATGGATTTGAGTCAACTTACTCAATTAGCAGCAGAAAGAGGTTTCTCGATCGAACAACTGTTAACTATCAGAGAATGCTACTACTCCATTGCACAACCTTATCCTGATACTTTTGCTCATGATTAACCGTTGATTTAAAGAGTGATTGATGATGGTTAGTTTATCTTTCCATCATCGTAGGCGTAAGCCGGGGCGTAGCCATCGAAAGAAAGAAGAAAGAACCCCAGTAGTTTTTCTGTTAGGGTCGCTTCGCGATGGGGAGATGAGAGAGGTTTTCTGCCTGTTTCTAGATTCACTGTAGTTTACACCAAAGGATTCCATCATGGCTATTGTTTTCATGTCCAAGACTGCCAAAAAGCGTAGTTTGTTGCTTGATGCGCTTCGTATTCTTGCCTGGGAAGAATACAAATCTACGAACAAAGAAGCACTCAAGAATCTTCAGTATGGCGGTTATGCTGTATTTGAAGCTGAATGGAAAGAAGAAAAACTTCATAACAACACTTATGAAGAACTTCTCGCTTTCGCCAAAAGTTTAGAGTTTACCGAGGTAGAATTGTTGAGCATTCGATCGACCTATTATTCTAAGAAGTCGGGGTCGGCTACTCCTAGTTCTACAGCTACGGCTACAGCTACGGCTAGTCCTAGTCCTACTCGGAAAGTCAACGATTCATCGGTTCCGGTTTCTGCTCCTGTTCCTGAAGAAGAATTTGATATTGGTGATTTGTTTTAGCGTGAGTTAATTCATCAGCCAATGGTAAGATTAAGTTAAATATTTTGGGTTCGATTCGATCGAAAGTATTTAACTTAATCATCGGTGAATGAAGAAGCAATGGTGAGGTTAAGCATTTTGTATGGCTTCGCCTTGAGGGATTGAGTTAGATTTTCTGTACTTTACTTAGAGGTTTATCATGACTATCAATATCTTGACCAAATCTGAAAAAGAAGCATCCAATTTGAGAGATGCAATTCGTATCCTGGCTTGGTCACAGTTCAAAGCTGAGAATGATACCGATCTCAAAGGTTTAGATTTGTATGAGGTTTTCAAGCGTGACTGGGAAGGTTACAAGATTCATACAATGGTTCTGCCGGAAATCCATAAGTTCGTTGCTGACCTTGGATATACGACAGAAGAATTGATCCAGATTCGTACTGAATATTATGCCAACAAGAAAGAGTACAACAACAACAGCAATAGAACTGATGAGTTCTAAAGTTAGTTAGTACCGATCGATACCAAAGAAAAGCCTCAATATCCGTCATGGATATTGAGGCTTTCAAATTAAGAGAAAGAGAAAGAGAAAGAGCGAGGTAATTTTTTTTAGTGAGGGCGCTTCGCGATGAGGGAGTGAGCTGTAGTTAATGCAGCTCACTGTCGTTATTTAGGTATTTCTCATGGCTAACTTAACTGAAACTTTGGTATCTATCGTTATTGCTGGTGAATTGGCAGCGCTTAGTTTGTTGGGTGCTACTGGATTGATTGGTTATGCAAAAGTCACAGCAGCCCATGTCCAGTTAATTCAGACAGCGAAGCAAAGCAGATATGACGCAATTGTTAATTATGGTCAAGTAAGAAGCGTTGCAGTTTTCACAGGCGAGAAAGCAACAATCGCAGAGTGTTTAGGTGGAGTTTGTGGAGAGAAAATCTCCTTGCCCAGCGGAGTCAATATCAAGTCAACCTTTAGAGGTATTGATGCGAAAGTTGCAGGCAAAGCAGGCAGCAATGTAGCAACCTTGATTAGTTGGAGTAGCGAAACCAACAGCGGAATTGGTGGCAGTTTTGGTCAGCATGGAACAATCACCTTTAGCCATCCCTGGACAAGAAAGAAGTTTTGTTTAGTTAGAGGCGGAGCTTTGGGCAATCAAGGCGAAGTCGTCATCAAAACTGACAAGGATTGTAAATAGCAATGTTGAAGTACAAGAAAATCTCTAGCACAAGCTAGAGATTTTTTTTTAGACCCACGTAAATATTACTCATCAACCCAAAATATCGTGAACAAGAAAATCGTTGCTTTAGCAGTTTTAATCGTCGCTGGTTTCGTTTCCTGCAATCAACTCATGAAACCAAAACCAACTGAAGAAGTTCCCGCAGCCCCAGTCATCAAAGCATTGCCTCAAGATCCATCACTCCAGGTTTATTTCAATCAATCTCAGACTTCTAGCTACACAGAACCATATCGTCAGGTTACTCGTCCAGGTCATGATTTGGAACAGGTCATGGTCTATTCCATCAACAGTGCTCGCGAGAGTGTCGATGTCGCAGTTCAAGAACTTCGCTTGCCTCGGATAGCGCAAGCTCTAGCGCATCGCCATCGCTCAGGCATCAAAGTTCGGTTGATTATCGAAAATCTCTACAATCGTCCCGTCGCTCTTTCTCCCTCACAGGTGAGAGCATTGCCTAAGCGAGAGCGCGATCGCTATGCTGAACTCGTTCACCTTGCAGATACCGATAAAGACGGTTCTCTCTCGGATGCCGAAATCTCCAGCGGTGATGCTCTGGCGAGCGATCGTCCGTGAAGCAGGAATCCCGATGATTGATGATACCGCTGACGGCAGCAAAGGCAGCGGATTGATGCACCACAAATTCATTGTCATTGATGGCAAAACTCTCATCGTCACTTCAGCGAATTTCACTACCAGCGATATTCACGGCGATTTCAAGAGCGCCGAAAGTCGGGGCAATCCCAACAATCTGCTGAAAATGCAAAGCCCGGAGCTGGCAAAAGTTTTCAGTGAAGAGTTCAGTCAGATGTGGGGAGACGGCCCTGGCGGAAAGCCAGACAGCAAGTTTGGTGTCAAGAAAGCGATTCGTCCGATCGCTAGAGTTTCTGTTGGCGGTGCGACTGTCGCAGTTCAGTTCTCGCCGGCGACCGCGAAAACTCCCTGGCAGCAAACACCGAACGGATTAATCGATCGGACTTTAGCCAGTTCATCCAAATCCGTCAATCTGGCGCTGTTCGTCTTTTCTGCCCAGCAGTTGGCAGACACACTGGGTAGAAAATCCCAGACTGGAGTTAGTATCAAAGCTTTGGTTGATTCCAGTTTTGTCTACCGTCCCTACAGCGAAGCGATGGACATGATGGGCGCTAGCCTACTGGAAGGTTGCAAGTTGGAAGTCGAAAACCGTCCCTGGAGTCAGCCACTGGCGACGGTCGGGATGCCAAAACTTCCTGTAGGCGATCGACTGCATCACAAGTTCGGTGTTGTTGATGGAACAAAAGTCATCACCGGTTCTCACAACTGGAGTGAAGCCGCCAACCGAGCGAATGATGAAACTTTGTTGGTGATTGAAAGTGCTACGGTCGGCGCTCACTTCGAGCAAGAGTTCGATCGAGTCTATCAAGGCGCAATTCTGGGTCTGCCCCAGCGCATCAAGCAGAAAATGGATTCTCGGAAATCTGAATGCAAATAGAAAAGTCTCCAGCCCTCGCTGGAGATTTTTTTTTAAAGTGATCCACAATCCCCAACAGCGCTTCGCGTTAAGGATTTGATTTGTCCTATCTGGAATCAACCATGCTGCACCTCAAAAAGTATTTCTCTGTTCAGGAACAAAACAATCTCGTTGAGATGACCCGAAATATAGCCAAAGTCAATGGCGGTATGACAATTCCTGTTATGCCATCTGGTCAAAATTTCAACTGTAGCCAAACCAGTTGCGGGAAAGTTGGCTGGCTGTCCGATCGCAAAGGTTATCGTTATTCACCCATCAATCCAGCAACTAAGCAACCCTTCGCAGCAATGCCGACAGAGTTGATAGAGATTGCTCAAAGTTTAGCCAAATTAGTTGGTGAGTTTGATTATCAGCCTGAAACCTGTCTAATCAACTTTTATCCAGCCAATGGCAAAAGCAAGTTAGGTTTGCATCAAGATAATACTGAGCAAAATCTCAAACCCTGCATCATTTCAATATCTCTCGGTGACGATTGCAGTTTTGTTGTCGGCAGCAACCGCAGTCGGAAAGATCCACTCGACGGGATTCTATTACGATCGGGCGATGTCCTTATCCTGCACGGTGACAGCCGTTTAGCCTATCACGGAGTCCAAAGAATCCTCCCCAAAACTTCTAAATTGCTGAAGAATAACGGCAGATTAAACTTGACCATTCGACAAGTTTATTAGCCAATAGCCAAAGTCAAGGAAATTAGTAATGCTTCGCCATGAGTTGTTGATTTTTTTTAGGTCAACAACTCATGGCGAATAGCAATATTCCAGCGTTACTTCAGCGTGTTAATCGAAGTGTCGATCGTGAATGTCAGTATGGGTTTTCGCAATCTTTTGAGCCAAAGCCATACAACACAGCGATGATTACCGGGCATCGCTACATCACAGACAGTTACAGGGTCGAAGTTGACAAACTGATCATGATGGCAGTTGAGCAAGGTGTCAGAAAGTTTTTTACGGGCATGGCACTTGGCGCGGATCAACTAGCTGCTGAAATCTTCATTTACCATAAGCTGAAATGGACAGCGGTGATTCCTTGCGCTGACCAAGATATTTTGTGGAAACCTCGTCAGAAAACTCATTACAAGAAGTTGCTAGCACAAGCAACGGAGCAAGTCTGCCTTTACCAGAATTACAGTCCCGGTGTCATGCAAGCTCGGAATGCTTGGATGGTGAAACGATCGGATATCTGCTTAGCTGTTTTCAGTGGCGATCCTCATAATCGGGGCGGAGGAACTGCTACTACTTTCAAAATGGCTAAACACAATAATTTGCTCATTTATCAGTACGTTCCCGCCGAACGTAAGTATCTCATCATTCAACCTACTCATCAACAGTTAACGCTGTTCTAGCTGTCTTTCATCCCGTCTCCCCCTTATCAAGGGGGGACATCTTACCAACATCCAACCATAAACTTTACCAGGAACGGAACATGAAGAAAAAAGTAAAAGTAGTGATGACTCATCTCCACAATCGGATCGCCAAACTTGCCAAGGGTGCGATCGAGCGTGGAGATATTACCAGTTGCGATCGCATCTCCGACAGCTCCTATTTGATCAAGCGCATTGACAAAACTGACCGACCGCAGACAACCAAATATACTACTGTCGCTGCTGCCAGTCTCCTTCATCTCCTCAATTCCTATGCTTCAGCCAATCCCCCAGAAACAGTAGCAGAAACAAAAACAGTTTAGAAACATCGACAGAAACAGAAACAGAAACAAATATTGCTTCGCTGTAAGTGAGTGATGTTCCGTTTCTGTTTCTGAATGCAACAACAAACTTGGTCAGAAGAAGATATCGACTATCTTTCAAGGATTGAAAAGATACTAGATGTTGATGCGATCGTACAAACGCTTAAATCTCGCTGCATCTGCGATTGTCAGATGTACGACGATTCTGATGTCAAATTAGCCTTTGTCCGTTGGTTTCAAGCCAGAATCGAACACATGAGCAACGATATTTACAATGTCGTTGACGCTGATGATAAGGTTTTTCAACTTAATTTGACTTCAAGAGTGAATTAAAAGATAAAGGCAAAAAAAAGTACCTCGTGTAAGGCTTCGCCTTGAGGTACTGATTCCTAGATTTCTACTCTGTCGCGAACACTAGCAAAGAAAGTAACAATATGTCCATCACATCTTCAACTACTCTAGCACAAATTGTCTCCCAAATTCAATCACAAATACCCGACAAATCCAATCTGTTTGGTAAGCCATCAGATCAGATTCTTCTAGAAACGATCGGCAAACTAATCAATCTGGATGAAATCGTTGAACGGCTTCAGGCAGTGGATCATCATCAGTGCAGTTTATTCACGCCTGACCAAGTTAAGTTTGCCTTTCTGAAATGGATTGAGCATCATCTTGAGTCGATCGAAATGCAGCCTGAATGGTATCTTCACAAGGATTTCAAGCATTTCGATCGACATCTGCCGTTTGACGAACTGCAAGAAGCGGTTGAACAAGAGTTTGATATTGAAGCCGTTTATGAAGAAATCGGCGCTGCTCATGAAGCTGGATTATTCGATAATTCTAGTCTTGAAGATCAGTTTACTGGTACTGCACAACAAGCAGCAGCAGATGCTTTAACTTGGTAGCTAAATAGTCAACAAAAAAAGCGGTTAGCGTAGGACTAACCGCTTTTGATTCAGTTTCAGGTATTTTCCACACAACAATTTTATCATGGAACATCTCAAAAGACTTGCCGAAATTCGCAATCAAATTGAAAGGTTGAAAGTTGAAGCTGAAGCGATCGAACCTGATGCTATTCTTGAAGCTTTCGAGATTATTGAGTCTAACAAAGCTCGCAAAAACGTAGTCTTTAACGATGACAATGCCAAAATCGTTATCCAACTTCGCACTCGCTACGATAACGAAAATCTTAGTGTCGCTCGACTTGATGAGGATATCAGCCGTGAATACGATAATTTATGTCGATCGAATGCAATCCCTATCGAAAACAGTCAAGCTTACATTAATGATTTGAAAGAAATGCTTGCTGAAGCAGAAACAAAACATGAAGCGCTTCTCAGTTCTCCGTACTTAGAAACGTTAGAGAAACAGCGGGCAATCGCACTCAATAAAACTGAACATAAAGTGCCAGCATTAGCCGTTTATGTTCACTACCTAAAGCGTTAAAATAAACCTAAAGCGATTGTACTCTCTTATTGTGCTTCGCTTTAGGATGTTGATTTCAACAACTATTTTGTACAATGACAATAATCACTGTCAATCAATCCAGTTTTCAGGTAGAGCCATTTCTTCGTTACAAAGAAAATCGAGTCAAAGGACACTTCACCTTAGAAGGTCTAGAATTTCCATCGCTCAATATGGCGATCGTAAAAATCAATAGCCGAATCTTAAAGATTAATTCTGTAGTGTTGCCAATGACAGAAGTCTGGGGATTTGTCATCAATGATTCTGGCGGGACACTCTCAACTTTCCTCACTGCACAGAGAGAAATTCCCCCGATCGAACCTGAGAAAATCTATGAATTAGACTTTCTCCCGTTTAATCCTCGGCTAGGGAAAGGCTTCATGTTAAACACTTTTCCTCGTAATCCGAACAATGACCATGAAAAATTCGGACTAGAAATAGCTCACGATATTCTCAATTCTGCAATAGATTACTGTCGTGATGAAAGATTGGATGAAATACAAGTGAATTAACTTAGTAATTTTGATTGCTGTTAGCCGATCGATCGCCACAGCAATCAAAAATTCCGGTAAAGTTAATAGATAAAACTAAAGCAATTGTAGTGCTTCGCTTTTAAGTATTGAGTTTCTTTTCAAAGAAACTTAAACAGAAACAAAAACAGAAACAAAAACAAATCCCAAAAATCAACCAGAAACAAAATCATGCAAAACCCAATCATTGTTGACGGATTCGCTTTTCGTATTCCCACTATTCCTAGCCGTTACAGAGCAAATTGTTCGCGCGAGTTCGGAATGTTCGTCACTGGCGAAACTAAAGGAATGAATAGCAGCAAAGCCGAGAAAGCTGGCTTGACCCGTGGTGAGTTTGTTGAGATGGCAATTTGTGCGATCGCACAGAAAACGCTGACTTTCAAGCCTCACTATGAAAATGAGCAATTTACTGAAGTCTGGGGAATCCCAGTCGCCGGAGGAATGAAGACTCATTTTCATGAAAAATGCTCTGAGTTAAGCACCTTTCTCATCCACCGTCAATCTCAGGACAAGATGAAAGGTTTGGTCGAAACTTTTGGACGAGAAGCATTCAATTCTTGGGTTGAAGAAGGAATGCAAGGCGATCCGAACGAATATGCACACAGCAAAGCATCTGAGGCTTATTTCTCAAACATTTTCCGGTTCGAGATGGTGCAAAGTGAAGGCAATTATGGCCCTTACTACTACTTAGCCGTCACGACCCGTCCGATCGCAACTCCTTTTGAAGAAGCTGCCGTCAAAGCTGCTCGGATGATTTTTGAAGATGAGAAAAACGGTATCCTTCATTGCGCTGATCCTCGACTCATTGAGAATCAGGCAATGTGCTTAGGTTCTGCTGCTCCTTCTCATTTAGCCATTGCACCGGGTAATGGCACTGCTGAAGTCATTGAAGCTGAACAGCCTGTCAAGCAACTTAAAGGCAAATAATCTGTGCTGAGCTGGGAGTAATCCTGGCTCAATCAGCTTCTTGGTTCACTTTAGTTCACCTTAGTTCACCTTAGTTCAGTTCGATCCTCTGACTCATAGCGATCGAACTGACTCAACCACTCTATCTATCAACACTTCGATGCGCTCCACACCGCCAGCTACGAACGGAGATGGAGCCGATCGACATTCCACTATCTCGAATCCAATCAGCCAATCAAACGCCAACATCAGCTAATCCTCGGCTTCTCCTATATACACATACGCGCATTAATTAACGCAAGCGATACGCGCGTATTAGTGCGTGATAAACCTCAACAACCTGAAAAACATGAGCAATATTCAATGGACCGGAATCACAGCTAATCCAATCCATTTGGTCAAAGCTGACGGCAAACACGGCGGACACTGGTGTGAAAAAATCAGCCCAGGATGCGCTAACTGTTACGCCGAGGCAATGAACCTCAGCAACTATTTCATCTTTGCCAGTGGGTTGCCGTACACCGGGACAGTCCCAGTCAACATGATTTTCTCCTCGATCGTCATGGAAAAGTTGGTGAGAATGAAAAAAGGCGAAAGAGTTTTCATGTTTTCCATGACTGACTGTTTCGGGCATTGGGTCAGAACTGAATGGCTGGATTTAGCTTTTGCTTATATCGTCGTAGCTCCTCAGCACACCTTCCAGGTGCTCACAAAACGCCCAGAGCGGATGCCAGAATATTTCCGATCGGCTAAAGAACGAATCAGAAGAATTGTTGAGGAATTGAGACGAAAACTGAAACTACCCCCGGCAGAATTTGTCTGGCCGATTCCGAATCTCTGGCTCGGCACTACGATCGAAAATCAGAAAACTGCTAATGAGCGAATCCCTTATCTGCTACAAACCCCAGCAGTAGTCTGGTTTCTGAGTGCCGAGCCGTTACTGGAATTCGTGAAACTTAAGAAGGAATGGCTAGATTTGATCCACCAGGTAATTATCGGCGGTGAATCTGGACATGATGTACGTGCTTGTCAACTCGAATGGATTCGATTCATGGTTAACCAATGTCAAAGCGCTGAAGACGTGGCGATATTTGTCAAACAACTTGGCTCAAATCCTGTTATCGGTTCTACCTATATCGAAGGAGTAGCGACTACTTACGAAAAGCTGAAGCTCAAAGATAAGAAAGGCGGGAAGATTGATGAATTTCCCGAAGATGTCAGGTTTCGTCAGTTTCCTGTTCCGAGACTCAAAATGTTGCCGTCTTCTCTCTCTCTCTAATCCTGCTTGAGAAAAAACCTCTGACCTGCGCCGATCGTTTGTCAGAGGTTTTTCTTTCTGCTACTGCCTACAATCTTTGAACAAATATGACACTCAATAAAGTCGGTGGACAAAAAATCGCTGCTGCCAAGATTGGAATTCCTGTTGAAGAATATCAGCGAAATGTTAAGTCGGGTCTGAAATGGTGTTTCTCTTGCAAATCTTGGTTAAAGCTGAACTTGTTTAATGAAAGCAAAAATGCCCGTGACGGCAAAGACAACCGTTGCAGAAGCTGTCGCAGAGCCTTCGATCGTAAAAGGTATCAGCCTATTCCGATCGACATACGCAAATCCCGATGCTTTTCCACCGTTCCGGGCAGAGATGGCGACAAAACCCAAGCCCGTAACCGCGTAAATTACGCAGTCAGGCGTAATAAATTGCCCCATGCCAGTAATATCCCGTGCGTGGATTGTGGTCATTTAGGGCCCGATGGCGTACCGCCCCGCAAGCTACGACAGCATGAATATGACCACCATAAGGGGTACGCTGCTGTCAACCATTTAGAAGTTGAATGCGTTTGCGTTCCTTGCCATGTCGATCGGGAACGCCAACGGAAACAGGAACGGCAATATCATAATCACACCCGGCGCTAAACATGGCTCTTAACTTGCGCGTCGCTAAAGTTTGTGGATTCAATGGCAGTGACGGTTATAGCGACTACAACCGCAACTCTCACTGTCGATCGATTCACTTGATTTATGTCCAAACCACAGATAATTTGTGGGCTTACCGTAGTCTCTGCCATTTGGATGAACAGCATAAAATCTGCATAGAAAACCAAATGTCAGACGACGAAGTAAGTGTGATTCAGAAATGGTTGATAGAAAATTAGTTGGTTTTGCTTCGCTGTAAAGCTATGAAATTGTAAGGAAAGGAGAATCAATATGCCGATTAACATTCCGAAGAAAAATCAAAACTCTCAGCCTGAACCTAAACCTGAGCCTGAGTCGAATACCTCAGAAGGCAAGCCCAAAGAATCAATGTTTAAGAAATTCACCGCAAAACTAGGATGGGAAATAGAATATATTGAGCCAGACTTAGATGAACTTTATCCCTATTACAAAGACCATTGCTATATCTTTCTGACTCCTCACTGTGATCAAGGATATGTAGGAGAAGGTTATGGCACTTATCGAGATTGCATAGAAAAATACGAGGAAATTGGTCGGCGGTTGGCAAAAATGTGGCCGATCGACGAAGTAACCGAAGCACGGAAAATCAATCATTACAGTCGTGGTAAATAGTCCTTCACTGTAAAACTGTTAGTTTGGAGAGTTAAAATGCCGATTCATCTTCCCAAGAAAAATGAAAAGTTTCCTGAGCCTGAACCTCAATCTGAACCTAAATCTGTTGATAAATTTGATGCAGACTTAGCATTTCAGGAATTAACTGCAAAACTTCGGTGGGAAAAGAAACATATTAAGCCCGTGTTGGGTGAACTGTTCCCTTCCTATGACGATCGATGTTATATCTTTCTAACCTTTGGATGTGACGAAGGATATGTAGGAGAAGGTTATGGCTTTTACCACTCTCGCATAGAAGAATATGATGAGATTGGTCGGCGTTTGGCTAAACTGTGGTCGATCGAACAAGAAACTGAAGAGACAAAAGTAAATCATTACAGTCGTGGTGCCAAGTAGCCAAATAAATAGTAATAGTGCTTCGCTGTAGGGTAGTGACTTTTTGGAACAATAATATGTCATTGCCCTATCTCCTCAAAATCAACAATTCAGGCGATCGAACTGAGTCTTATCGGTTCATCGATCCTTCAGCTATTCCCGACGCTCGACCAGCTCTGAGATTAGCTAACCGACTACAGTGGGATAGACTCAATATCGCACCAGAGTTAGATAAACTGTTCCGCTATTACCGCAACACTTGTTCTCTAGCAGACAGAACGCAAGGTTTTGATGCTGCTAACTCCGCCGAAACTTATGATGAAATTGGCAAAGTTTTAGCGCAATTGTGGTCGATCGATCAACTTACAGAAGTGAGGCGATTGAATTATTACAGTCGTGGAGCTTCGCTGTAGAGTGGCAGCCTTTTAGTTAACCGTTGACCGATGAACCCTCAAACTTTAGAACATTTGGGACAAAGCAACCAGCAACAATATCAAAAACTAACTGCCAAAGCTTTGTCTGAAATGGAATATATTGAGCCATATTTAGGCTCAGTCTTGTTCCCTTATTACCGTCACTACTGCATCATCTTTGTCTTGGGCATCAACTATTCTGACAAACAGTTTGGATTTTTTGACAACGGTTGTCATGCCGATCGGTACGATCGTATTGCCATGCTTCTCAAAATAATTTAGCAAACTTCTCAGAAAACAGAAAAAGTGACTGTTACATCGCGCTTGTAACAGTCAATTCCTTCAGTAAAAACCAACTCAATTATAGCCTAAACTCATGCAAATATTTCTTACTGGAACCGAAAGACTTGAAAAAATGAACGCGGAAATGTGGACGCGAATTCATAATATCACAAACCTAAATGCTACCATCTTAATCGGGAACTATCGCGGTTTTGATCAACTAGCTTTAGCATTCCTAAATATTCTGGAATATCGCAACGTTAAAGTTTATGAAACTGGAAGCGGTCTAAGTTTCGGCTATCCAATCATTAATGTAGGTCGATATCCACGTCAGGATATTGAAATGAGTCGATCGGCAGATTATACAGCAAATTCCATGTAAATGTGGTACACTACATTCAGTACATCAGCAGAAAAAATGAAAGCTTATTCGCTCGAGTTTCGTAAAAAAATAATTAAAGCCTATGAACAAGGTGATACATCAGTCAGGAAAGTAGCCCAACGTTTTGATGTGAGTAAAGCCTTTGTTCAAAAAATCTTAAAACAAAAACAAACGACTGGTCACGTTCAACCAAAAAAACAGGGTGGAAGCCTTAAAAGTGTGTTGCACTCGTCCACAGATAAATTGGCCCAGATGGTAGAAAAATATCCTGATAGTACCTTATTAGAATATTGTGAATATTGGCTAGATAGCTACCAACAATCTGTCAGTCCTAGTATGATGTGTCGCGAATTAATCAAACAAAATCTGACGCGAAAAAAAAGACAATACGGAGTAGTCAATCTGCCACCGACCGAGTGCAACTTTTGAGGTGTGAATATTGGGACAAAGTGAAAAATATCGACCCTGACAACCTCGTTTTTTTGGATGAAATGGGTGTTCTATTGGGGTTAACACGAACCCATGCACGTTCAAAATGTGGTAGTAGAGTCTATGATTTAAAACCATTTTATCGGGGTGCAAAAGTCACAGTTATTGGAGCAATCAGCTTAAAAAAAGTAGTAGGATTAATGACACTCAACGGGTCGATGGATAGTCAGGCATTTGCAGTTTTTGTTGAACAGTGCTTAGTGCCAAACTTATGGGAGGGTGCAGTCGTTGTTATGGATAATCTACCAGCCCATAAGTTGGCGGTGATTGAACCACTGATTCAAGCCGCTGGTGCAAGTGTTCTGAATTTATCACCCTATTCTCCTGACTTTAATCCAATCGAATTATGGTGGTCACAACTCAAAGCTTTTTTACGTAAGTTTTCGCCTACTACTACCAAGATGGTTGATGTTTTACTAGCTACGGCGCTTGATTTGGTTAATCCACAGCACTTTAAAAACTGGTTTACAAGCTGCTGCTACTGTACTTCATAAACCTGGAATCCGCTGTATGTTGGCAGTTTATGACGGTCTAAGTTATGGAGTTAAAGCCAACTTGAGACGGATGCCACCGGAGAGAACTCGAATCATTTACGTTAACATTTGAAGCCAAATCATGAAAGTAAAATCAATCATCTTTGACGAAAACAATCCTAATCGCGATCGCAGCCTGAAAATGTTTGAGAATATCTACAAGGGCTTACTCAAAGAAATTAGGGGCGATCGGACTTAAAAAATGCCTCCGAAGTACATCAATTGGCAGACTTTAAGCGGAATTATTTCAGTAGCTTTGTCAAGTTGCACAGTTGAATATCTCAGAGTTGATTTATCTGCATTCATCCATAGCTACCGAACAGCTCTCTGGTTTATCAAAGATGCTCCTATTTATTGCTTGACCCAGCAGCTAATTATAGCATTTGATCAGACAGATGCACTTGCTAAACCTGGTATCCTGAGAGGTTGGCAACCATCCTTACCTAGTTTCCTGCTAGCCATACCCAAAGGCTTAATTCACACGCCTGATGCTACTGAAGTGGATTATCTGACGGTTTCGTGTAGTGATTGTGATTATCCAAGCTGGAATTATGGCAAGTGGAGTAACATCGAAATTAAACCATTTGCCTTGAAACACAGTCGATATTTTCAGATTGGCACAGTTGATTATTATGAAACTGTGTGGACTTCAGGAACTGGGGTTGAAAATGATGGTACTTTGATTTACGATGAAAACGAAAACTTCAACAAATATACTATTTCGATCGATGATAAAGTTTTCCTTCAACGCATCCGTAATTTGGTAATTAATGTACTCTTGACTTTGGGATTTGTACCAACGTTACTGATGCCTGTAACTGACTCCGAAGTCAAAATTAAAAGTAAGAAATTATGCCGAGCGATCGGAGTTTTTTTAATGTGAGATATCCCCGATGGCTGGGTAAAAACTATCAAATTTTCTCGGTATTATCCGCAAAAAAAGAAACTCATTCCTCTCCGTGGAGCCACGGGAGACAAGGGCATTAGAGGGTGTTAGAATCAGGTCATGGTAAGCGCTGGAGAGATAGTAAACGGCTTTAAATTCAACCTATTTGGGTTAAATTATAATAGCAGTTCATCAGTCTAAAAAGTAAATTAGAATAAATAAAATACTTCTGAGGCTGAGCCCATGATTACTCCAGGAACTGCATATAACTGTTTTTCAAAATTTATATTTGATGGCGATACTTTAACCCTAGACTTTCGAGGTGCTGATTTACGAGTAAGACTACGATGGATAGATACTCCTGAAGCTCAAAGGTCAGGAATAAATAGCACAGACCCCAGAATACTTAAACACTGGGAATGGGCGCAAAAAGCAAAAACTGCCTTGATGGAGTTGGTCGCAGGCAAACCAATAATTTCAATTCCGATCGAGAAAGACCAATACGATCGCTGGGTATGTGATTGTTACCTTGAGAAAATTTCTGTGGCAACCAACATTCAAATCCTGCAATGCAAAAGTGGAATGGGAGTAAGTTTTGTCCCATTTAATCGTTTCGCCTACAACATTCGAGAGTTGGCTGTACTCAAAGGGATTATCACCGAAACTGCTAGCGCTAATCGTAAGAAATTAGGTCTTTGGTCAGACCCTGACCTAATTCTTCCTAACGAGTTCAAAAAATTAACCTTATCCTGAAAAACTATGAAATTAGCTGAAAAAATTGTCAAGTATATGGAAGCCAAAAATTATCACTTGGCTCGGAAACCGGGAGAAAAAAACATCATTTATGTGGAAGGGATGGACCCGAACGGAACCCTTAACGCTGATACTCCCAACCATTTCAACGATGCCCGACTGATTTTAGGATTCCGGGATGGACTGCCGACGATCGAAGGCGCTTGGGAAGCGACAACCGAACCAGGCTATTACTACACCGACAATCCCATGAACCCTAATGGAGCTGCCAGAATTGCCTTTGGGCAGTATCGAGCATGGCAAGTCGGACTTCATGGTTACTCTAACCCCCATGAAGCTCTTGTCCAGGTCGGACTTGTCAAAGTGCACCGGGATTGGAACAGGGACATGATGAGAACCGGTGATGAAATCCATGAGGGTTACTTCGGCATCAATCAGCATCACGGGTACAACCATCCTAAGAACGACATTCACACAGCCGGAGCTGGATGCTTTGTCGGTCACGATATTGAACAACACTTTGATTTCATGGATCGGGTTAAGTCTGACCCAAGATACAGAAATGACCACGAATTTATCTATCCGACAACTATTATTCCTGGTGATAAATTGTTTGCTCCTCGGTAATAAATGCACAAATGAAACAAGAAACTCTTGACTATATTGCTGCTTCGATCGGCGTTATCGCTGTTGGTTCTACCTATATTTTCTGGTTAGCATCTAGACAAATCAAGGATAGTTTAACTCATAAGATTGAAAGATTTGCTTATGATTTAATGAAGAAACAAGAAGGCGATACTCTTAATCTCGGATACAAAATGCGACGATGGCAAGATGTAAATAAGCTTCGAGCAATTACGGTAGATTGTAGACTTGAAGCTATTGAAAGACAGTTACAGATGCCTGCTTGCAACATTATCGCGACGATCGAACAACAATTTGAAGATACAGACGCAACTATCTAACTCAATCAATCAATCAATCAACTACTAATTATGAAATTAAGATATAGAAAGCCAACTGTTGATCAGTTAGACAGTATCGCCAGTTTTTTAGGAGCTGTTGCAGGCATTGCGGAATTACTTGTATCTTGTAAATATATTAGCAATGAACAGGGTCAACTTGTTGCTGGACTAGCATTAATTGCTTGGGGCTTCTTTAGTAATAAAGCGCCTCGCGTTGAGAAACCTAGAAGGTATCAACGTCCTGAATTTCTACTCAATGAACTGACTGAGCAAGAATATCAGTAAAACTCCGATTAGCATACCGAACAGAAAAACTGTTAACTGACTCATAAATTTCCTCCTTTCATTTATAAATCTCATAGTAAAATCACAATTTACTATGAGATTTATTTGTGGTTATAGATTAGGGATTATTCAGTTTGTCCGATATAAGCTTTGTGGCTCCGATCGCACCAGTAACCAAACCTGTGACTAATCCAGAAGTGAAAACATCTGCTGGATTTGGTAAATTTTTCCGCTTCAATTCTTCACTTGCCTGCTGCGCGTCTTCTTGTAACTCTTGCATTACATTGGGGACAACTGTAGCAGTTGTTAACAAAGCTGTTGTCAATGTTCCTGCCAAAAATACTGATTCGCTTGCTGTTGGTTTACGCATTTTGTCTCCTGGTTTTGTTTGATTGATGTAGTACGCTCGAATTGACGAACACTTAAACTTACTTCTTTTCCAAGTAATCCTTGTATTTAGCAATCAGAGAAGGTGAGCCATGCTTCATTACAAGGTATTGAAAACACTTTTTACCTACATCTGAATAACTTCGAGGCTTCCGTCTCCCCTGGGTGAAACCCAAACCGATTTGTATGAGTTTGCTGGCACTTGTATATTTATCGGATAATTTCAAAATGCGCTCAAAAAGGGCTGTTTCTGACTCATTTGGCAGTAATCTTGAGAAATCTTCGGCATCCCAGATAACTGGATAATCCTCTGTGAGCAAGGGTTTCGGAGTTATCTCGCTTTTGATAAGGTTATCGGAGTTGGATAATTCTTCACCTGAGTTATCTGCCGAATTATCTGGTAAATTATCTGAGTTTTGCCCAGCTTGCGATCGATGTAACTCTATTTGTCGATCGAGTTCTTCAGGAGTTGATTCGGCTAACCAATAATCCCATGAGACAGACTGATTTAATGCCCGAGTTAGTTTGTCTACGTCCGATTCTTTTTCAGTTTCTACTTGAGATTCTGTCTGAGATTCTACTTGAGATTCTGTGTGAGATTGTCGTTCAGTTCCTGAGTTTTCTAAGCTAAGCTTTGCATCAGGTGTCTGGTCAACTTCTGAACTAAAGCCATTAAATAACTCATAGACCCATTCAGGGCGTATCCAGTACGGCGAAATAGAAATAGGCAAATCTTTGATGCACTCTCCCTCTTCATCTTTGATACCCGAAATAGTTCCTTTGAAAAGTGGCTGGTATTTGCTGTCCGATCGTAACTGAAGTTTGATGACTCCTGAGTTAACAGATTTACTAAAACCATCACCACCGCCGAAAGCAGCGTTAGTATCATTGTGAGCAATGAAGATAGGCGCTTCTTTGCCTTTGCGAGGGTCGCCAACAACTTTTCTGGTTAGTTTGCTGGCAGGTTCCGCCGTACCTTCTTCAAAGCCATATTGTGTCATTTCATCAAAGATAGAGGTCAGCCAATCATCTTTTAGAGTTCTCACTTTGAATCGATCGTACATAGCGTTAAGTTGTGCGCCAACTTCCTCAAAGTTTTGATTTGCGCCGTAGCCGGGAACGCCTAGCTTAACCAGAGTTTTCCAGCATTCATCATAATTTTGGTGAAAGTGAGGGTCAGCGATCGAGATGATTTTGTGACCATACAAATAATGCCGGCACAGTGCTAAAAAAGCTGCGAAGTAACTTTTAAAGCTACCCATATCCCCATAAATTAGGATGGGTTTGTGCATCAGTTGTGCAATCCATCCGCCTTCATGCTCCTCAATCAATTTCAACAGCTTCGATCGGGCAGCAGCTATATACTCCGCTCTCTTCTCTTCTACTGTTTTCTCTCTTGCTGCACCATCCATCCCACCCGGAACACTATCAACAACAGAATCAGAAATAGAATCTGTTTCTGTTTCTGACTGAGAATCAAAAACAGTTTTTGTTTCTGATATTGGGGGTTGTGAAGTTTTGAGAAGATGCTCAAGAATAGTGGGGTGATCGTGAGCCATGACCCGGACATAATTCTGCTGAGTCTCGGCTTTGTAGACCTCAACTGAGGCATTAGCGCGAAGCTTCTCTTTGACCACTACCTCCTCAACCAGGACATCGGTGATTGCGGAGTTAACAGCAGCATCAAGCGCTAGCTGTTTCAGTCGCTGCTCAAACTCCCAGAGCTCTTGCCGTTCCAGTTGCTCCTTTTTTTTCTGGCTGTCGTGCCAGCCGAAATATCCGCAGCCGATCGCAGCAACAGAGCTGGCTTGCCGAACTCCCACCCAGCGATCGAAAGGAAGCGGCATCAATGCCAGCGCCAAAGAGCAAAATGCTCCGAAAAATGACCCGATCGTTACCCTGTTACCCATGACTGATGACTCCTATCCTTTACCCCGTCCCCAAAATCCAAAATCCAATACCCAAAATCTGATGCCCAATGCCAATGCCCGATGCCGATGCGCGCGATTTCCAATCTGATGCGCGAGATACCCGCGCGATTTCCGATGACCAATGACTAATGACCAATGACTAATGACTGATGACTGATGAGTGAGGAGTGATGCCAAGACTGAAAACTCCCTGCTGCTGACTCAAACCAGTACAGCCGTAGCAACAGGGAGTTAAGTGTTATTTACTACCAGCACCAATGATCCACATGGCGACGATGATAAAGATTGCGATCGCCAAACCATGCTGCCAGGTCAGGAGATAATACAAATCCCAGAAGCAGAGAATGCCTCC